>JBDLIV010000211.1:0-4146 GCA_039714675.1 Thermodesulfobacteriota bacterium | reverse complement strand
TATAATGGCCAGGTAAGGCGGCTCAACCTTTGGAAGCAGTATGACAATGTCTATGCTGCAGAAATAGATGAGTATCCAATCCTGCCATTTTTACAATCTGCCAATCTTTTAATCAGTGATTCATCCTCAACCCTGTTTGAATTTGCTGCGTTAAACAAACCCGTTGTCTGGTGTGATTTTATGAAGCTGCGCCTGTTTTACAGGGGGTCTTTCAGGTTTAGATATCTCAAGCGTATGGACAACTTTTTAAATACCGTGATATAGCTGCACACGCCAAAACATATAATGAGTTAAAAAAAGAAGTGGAGAAACAGATTGAGCAGCCTACTCTGTTTGAAAAAAACGACTGGAATACACGGATCAATTATTGGGCCCCATTGATGGAAAATCATCAATCAGGATTACTGATTATTTACAGGATAATGGTCACGGTACAATATAAGCTTTTCATAATCTGCAACAAAAATAGAACTCTTAAATTTAAGCCTGCAGGGAATAATTAAATTAATTCTATAAGGTTTTTAAATACAATTTCAAGTCACTTGGTGTACCTATTCCATGCATCTGATGAAAATCAATGTTATAAATTCCGATTTTTTTTCCACTTCTTATTGAATAGTTATAGGCAGGGCAGGTATAAAATTCATTATTAATCCGGTCATTGTTAATAATCATATCAACGGCGGCATCCACAAAATATCTTCCTTTTGTAAACAGATAGATACCCACTGTGGCAATATCAGATATGGCAACTTTTTCTTTGACTTCAACTACCAGATCATTTTTATCCAATCTGGCAAAGGACCATTTAGGATCTTTATATTTATCAATAAATGTTAAAATTGATCCGTGAAGTTTACGTTCAAAAGCATCATCAATAAACTTTTTAATTTTTATATCCACAATTTGATCACTGTTGGCTATCAGAAGAGGAGAGTCATTGTTAATCAGGGATCGAGCAAAAAGAACCGTACAGGCCGTTCCTTCAGTGAGTTTATCAATGGCAATAAATGTTGCATTATATTTATCTTTGATTCCGGCAACAATATCCTCTGATTTTTCCATGTGTTCTTTTCGGGTAATTAGGATAAAATTTACACCGGGATAATTCAAATTATCCAAAACCCTTGTTACCATGGGTTTCCCTGCAACATCAACAAAAGGCTTTGGAGTTTTATAACCCTCTTTGACAAAGCGGCTGCCCTCTCCTGCCATTGGTATTACAATATTAATCACTATTTTGCCTCCATTAAATCTGCTGAATTAATTTACAGACCATACCATATATAGTTTTACTTTGTTGTAAGTTTATCACTGTTCCGATACGACTTATCTTCTATGCACTCTATAATCGAGGGTCGTGATATTTTATAGATTGTGTAATTTCTTTTCGTACTCATTGATCTTTTGTGGTGAGTGAAATGTATGGTACTTGTCGTTATCAATGGTATAAACTCCAATTCTTTTTTTATCCAGTACCATTTCATTCAGGGATGGGGCAATAAAAAAAGATCCATTTACACTGGCATCTTTTTTAATCATGTTCATGGCAGCTTTAATAAAAAATTTCCCCTGTCTAAAATAGAAAAAACCTGCAATTGCCTGTCTGCTGAAAGGTCTTTTTTCTGCTGTTTCAATCACCATGCCATTTTCATCAAGCCTGACATATGACCATCTCGGATGCACAGAATTAAAGATGATAACCGCGGCATCAAGACTGTTTTCCCTGTGAAGTTGCAATACTCTATTTAAATCATCCATAAAAATCTGGTCGCCGTTTGCTATAATCAGCTCATCATCATTGTTGATATGTTTGATGGCAAGTAATGCACTGCAGGCAGCACCTTTTGTCTCTTTTCTGATTTTTATCACCTGACATTGACCATTGGTAAGTAAACCCAGGATATTGTCAAGATGGTGTTTCCTGCAGTCTTCTTCGTTAACCACAAAGATAAACTGGTTGATGTTATGAACAGCAGATAAATTATTTATAACATGTTCAATCATTGTTTTTTCATCAATTTCAATGAGTGATTTTGGATAGGGGTATTCATGTTTATCAAACAACATGGTTTGCCCTGCCATGGGCACCAGTACATTAACCTTCTTCATTTTCAAACCTCCTGATATGATCCATGATATTTTGATAATTTGCATCATCAACCGTATCAACTTCCATAACAAATGCTTTGCTTGCCCGTGCTGCCTGTATTCCTTTTTCATTATCTTCAATAATCATGCACTCTTCAGGTTGAAGATCTAACCTATTGATTGCTGTATTGTACATCTCCGGGTCGGGTTTTCCTTTTATTACATCCTGGTTTGAAATAAAAAAATCGAGATAATCATACAGTGCTGCTTTTTTCATCATCACTTCAACAGAATTGCGGATTGCATTGGAACAGACAGCAATTTTATAATTCTGGCTTTTTAATTTTGAAAGTGCATATTCATGATAAAATCGTGGTTTGCATTGGGTATAAACGATTTCCATAGTGTACAGCTGTTTCATTTCATAAACAAAAGGATGTAATTCCTTTGCCAACCCTCTTTCCATGGTTAACATATCCAATTTGCGTTTAGTTGGAAGACCATCATATGTTACCAGATGATCATATCGACTTATTTCCATCCCAAAAAGTCCAAGAGCTTTATTTAAAGCCTCATAATGCCAGTCCTTGGCTTCAATCAGGACTCCGTCCATATCAAAAAGCACAGCCTTTATGCTTCCCATTATTATCCTCCGCACACTTTAAAAGCTTTTAAGCGTTGTAGTTTATTCCATGGAAAGTGGTAAGATAAAAGTACGAGATAAAAGCCATACATTGTTTTTAATATATCTCCAAAATAGAATTATCCTACACCGATCCAGGTTAAATTTTTTTATCAATCCAGCTTGCTTGTGTCAACTTAAAATCAGCTTAAACTTGATATTTGCCGCTGACCAAAAATCAGGTAAGCCGCTTTTTACCTTATAGGGCACACAATACCCTGAGGGACAGGAACTAAATCATGAATGAATTTATGCTGCGCTGTTTTGCTTTTATATAGACGACTATAAGAAACTAACTCATAAAACCTTGGAATGCCGGTTAATTTGAGATTTTAACAAATTTTCAAATTCCAAGGGAGTTTGAAAATTAATATTAATTCCTATCACAGCAATATCTACATTCCACTCAATATCAGACCCAATTTTTACCCAGTCTTTTTCCGTGGTAACAACCATATCTGCTTTTAGACTGTTTATTTTTTTTTGTATCATATGAATATCTGAGCTCTTATATATGAAATGGTCTTTAAATTCAAGATGATCCAGTATATTACACCCCAGTTTGCGCACGTCTGCTGAAAAAGCTCTATTATTTGCAATGCCGGAAAACAGAACTGCATTTCTACCTTTAAGTATATCAAGGTTCTTTAAGTCACGAACCTTCCTGGGAAGCTCAGATGATTTCTTGCTGGATAGAATTAATTGAAAAAGAGAAGGAGTATGAAGGGCTTTAAAATATGGAATATCTGGATATTGTTCCAAAAGCTCCAAAGTTTGTGTGTTATCCATTTTTTGGCCAACTTCTGCTTTTTCAGGACTTCTTGTAAAAATAATGGTATGGACAGAGTTTTTTGACATGTTCGGGGTTTCACGCAGTCTTCCAGCCGGCAGCATTTTTTTGTTCCCAAGAGGTCGGTCATGATCAAACAGAAGGATATTTATATCTCTTTTTAGTTTTAAGTGCTGAAATCCGTCATCCAGGATGATCACATCAGGATTCAACTGTTTAATGGCCAGCGTTCCTGCTGTATATCGGTCCTTTCCCACCACTACAGGGAAGATTTTTCTCTTTGCCATCATATAGGGCTCATCTCCTGCAGTATCTGCAGAGAGAAAAACAGTTTTGCCGTCACCCACAATTTTGGCTTCGCTCCCAAGGGTGCCTTTGTAGCCCCTGCTGATTACAACGGGTTTTTTACCCATTTTTTTTAACAGTTGGGCAAGATAAATTGCCATTGGAGTTTTTCCTGCCCCGCCTGCCATAATATTGCCAATGGAGATAACAAAGCAAGGCAGTTGTCTGGATTTTAACAGGCCTTTTTGATACATCTGCAGCCTCAGTCCTGCACCAGCCTTATAAAATCTGGAGATCA
>JBDLIV010000210.1:0-4153 GCA_039714675.1 Thermodesulfobacteriota bacterium | reverse complement strand
CGTAGTTTTCCCATGATCAATATGACCTATTGTTCCTATGTTCACATGCGGCTTTGTCCGCTCAAATTTTTCCTTAGCCATCTTCTTTTACTCCTCTTTACTTATTTCTCCTGGGGTTTACCCTATTGGGCCAACCTTGTTTTGTGAAATAATATCAGAATTTTTTTTAATTAATTACCATCTGAAATGTGCAAATGCCTTGTTGGCCTCTGCCATTTTATGTGTATCTTCTTTCTTTTTCATGGCTCCTCCCCGGCTGTTGTATGCATCCAACAACTCAGAAGCGAGCTTGTTAGAATAACCTTTTTCAGCACGGCTTCGACTGAAATTAATCAACCAGCGAAAAGCAAGAGCTGTCTGCCTGGCAGGCTTGATGTCAGTTGGCACCTGGTATGTAGAACCACCTATCCGCCTGGATTTAACCTCGACAGCAGGCCTGATATTATCAATTGCTTTTTTAAATATATCCAAGCCCGGCTCTCCAATCTTTTCTTCTACCATCACCAAAGCATTTGTCACTGCTTTCCGGGCTGCATTTTTCTTCCCGTTTTTCATTACGCAGTTAACAAATTTTGCAGCAAGCTTTTCTTCCTGTGTAGCATTTTGTGTTATATTATCAAGGTTGATCTCTTTAACTGCCATTATTCATATCCTATATTTCTATCCTATTTATCTTCCTGATCTCTTCTCTGTTTTCTAATATCTAATTTTTAACGTCCAACCTATTTAGGTCGTTTTGCACCATATTTTGATCGGCCCTGTCTTCTGTCATCAACACCCAGAGTATCCAAGGCACCCCTTACTATATGATAGCGGACACCTGGAAGATCTTTTACCCTGCCACCTCTTACAAGCACAACAGAGTGCTCCTGAAGATTATGTCCCATTCCAGGGATGTATGCAGCAACTTCCATACCAGTGGTCAATCGAACCCTGGCCACTTTTCTCAAAGCAGAGTTAGGTTTTTTTGGGGTTGATGTATATACCCTGGTGCAGACGCCACGCTTCTGGGGACCACCCTTTAAAGCAGGCGTACTCGCCTTCTTTACCGCTTTTTTTCTACCTTTTCTAACCAACTGATTAATGGTCGGCATAATTTTTTCTTGCACTCCTTCTCAAATTCTACCCATTGCCGTACACGACAAAATTAGTAATACTACTTTCACTTGATCAAAAAGTCAAGTTATTTTTATTTTTTATTTAAACCTGCTCAACTTCTCCACGTCCGACTTCAATATCGGCATATCCCGGGAATCCGGTTCCAGCAGGAATAATACGACCCATAACAACATTTTCTTTCAAACCTTTCAGGCTGTCAAATTTACCTTCAATTGCAGCAAGCGTTAATACTTTAGTTGTCTCCTGAAATGATGCTGCTGAAAGGAAGCTGTCTGTGGACAATGATGCCTTTGTAATTCCAAGTATAAGAGGTTCACCTTTGGCAGGTTCTCCTCCATTCATAGCTACTTCCCGGTTTGTATCTGCAAACAAATTCCTGTCAACCTGCTCATCTGGTATAAAATTTGTATCTCCGGTAGTAATGATTTTTACTCTTCGCATCATCTGGTGGATAACAACTTCAATATGCTTGTCGTTAATTCTAACACCCTGAAGTCTGTAGACCTCCTGCACTTCATCCACAAGATATTTAGCAAGAGCTACCTCACCTTTGATATTCATAATATCCTGAGGATTGGCGCTTCCTGCAACAAGAGGATCTCCAGCTTTAACGTAGTCTCCGTCATAAACTGTGACATGAAGTCCTTTGGGGATAGAATATTCTTTCTTCTCACCAATCTCTGCTGGGATAACAGCAACTTTCTGCCTTCCTTTTGTCCCCTTTGATACTTCAATGGTTCCATCAATTTCTGTGAGCACTCCAGGATCTTTTGGTTTTCTGACCTCAAAAAGTTCAGCAACTCTTGGAAGACCACCAGTAATATCCTTGGTTTTTGTGGTTGCTCTTGGCAGTTTTGCAATTACATCTCCTGCCATAATCTGATCATCTTCTTCAACAGTCAAAATAGCATTTACCGGCAGATAATATCTTGCAGTGAGTTTAGCATTGGGAAGTTTAATTCCTTTCCCATCCTTATCCTTGATTGTAATCCTTGGTCTAATCTCGCTGTCTTTACCTTCAATAATAGTGCGGGAAACCTTACCGGTTACAGGGTCAATCTGCTCTTGAACAGTGGATCCAACTTCTATATCTGCAAATCTCACTCGTCCTGATACTTCTGTCACAATAGGTGTTGTAAAGGGATCCCAGGCAGCTATGACATCTCCTGGCTCTATGTTGTCTCCATCCTTGACAAGCAAAGTTGCGCCGTAAATAATAGTTTCCTTGGCTCTTTCACGACCATCTTCGCCTACAATAGTGATTTGGCCGCCTTTTCTATTCATTACAATTATTTCATTATCGGCAGAAACAACGGTCTGGATATCTTCATTATATTTTAATATACCTCCAACCCTTGCCTTGACTTCTGCAACTTCCACTTTCCTTGAAGCAGTACCGCCAATATGAAAGGTTCTCATGGTCAACTGGGTTCCAGGCTCTCCTATGGACTGGGCAGCAACAATACCAATTGCCTGACCGATTTCAACGGTCACACCATGGGCAAGGTCACGACCATAGCATCTGGAACAGACACCATGTCTTGAGTTACAGGTAAGAACAGAACGAATTTTAACTTTCTGCACCCCGGCATCCTCAATCTGCTTAACATGGCTTTCATCAAGTTCAGTATCCGCACCAACAATAAATTCATCTGAATATGGATCAAGCACATCTTCCTGGATAACTCTTCCAAGTATTCTCTCACCAAGGGTTTGAATAATTTCACCACCTTCATAAAGTGCTTCAACTTCAATACCGTTAATGGTGCCACAATCAATTTCAATAATGGTACAGTCCTGGCCAACGTCGGCAAGACGCCTGGTCAAATATCCTGAATTTGCGGTTTTCAGGGCAGTATCTGCCAAACCTTTACGTGCACCATGGGTTGAAATAAAATATTGGAGCACAGAAAGGCCTTCCCTAAAACAGGCTGTAATCGGATTTTCAATGATCTCTCCAGAAGGTTTAGCCATCAATCCACGCATTCCAGCAAGCTGACGCATCTGGTCTTTGCTTCCACGTGCTCCTGAGTCTGCCATTACATAAACAGCATTCAACTCTTCAGGAGTATCATCATCAATTGGACCTTTAGGGTTTTTCATCACTTCCATCATGGCATTGGCAATATCATCCGTGCTTTGAGCCCATATATCCACGACTTTATTATATTTTTCTCCCTGGGTAATAAGACCTTCAGAATACTGATTTTTTATATCTTCAATATTTTTTTCAGATTTGGCAATTATATCCCATTTTTCATCTGGAATTATCATATCACCTATACAGATAGAAAGACCACCCAGAGTTGAATATTTATATCCAATATCTTTAAGTCTGTCAGAGAGAATAACAGTCTCTTTTAAGCCGATATTTCGATATGCATAGTCAATAAGTTCGACAATGGAGGATTTGTCCATCAGCTTGTTGACCAGATTAAACGGTAAAGTAGTTTTACGTTCGTCCACTTTAAATATAGTATAATAATCACCAACTTTTCTGATACCTGTAATCTGGTTCTGTTTCAGACCAAAAAGCTGCTCCACAACAATCTGCGATACCTGAAAAAGATTTTTAAACTCTTTTCTGGTAAGAAGTGCTGTCTTTCCTTTGGTTTTTTTAATCTCCTTATCAGAATATTTTTTTAAAACTGCATCAAAAGCTTTACCAGCCTTTAATTCTTTCATTGCAGCTTCACAATATTCCAGAGTTTGAGTTCTGATCCTGGTCAGGGACAAAAGTGTATCTCCGGGAATTGATTCCCAAAGAAGAATTCTTCCTGTTGTGGTATCATAGATTTGATTATCAATTCTAACTTTTATTCTGGCATGCAGGGCAAGTTCACCAGCATCAAAAGCATATCTTACCTCTTCAATGCTTGAAAATGAAATACCTTCACCCTTTTGGCTGTTTATCCCTCTGGTCATATAGTAAATCCCAAGAACAATATCCTGGGTTGGTACAATTATGGGCTGACCATTTGCAGGAGACAAAATATTATTGGTGGAGAGCATCATGATTCTAGCTTCAAGCTGG
>JBDLIV010000209.1:0-4153 GCA_039714675.1 Thermodesulfobacteriota bacterium | reverse complement strand
TCAGCTGGAATCCGGCCCATGGCCAAGCTTTGTCTCTGACCTGAAACAGCAGGCAGAAGTCAGGGCTAAAAATGAAAAGGGTGTTGAATTCCAGATTCCTGTAGATTGTGTTGATGATCTTCTCGGTGTTCTGGAGCTCTCTTTTAAACATGGAAGAACCCATTGGAAACATGGCGGTATTGTAGGTGTTTTCGGTTATGGTGGTGGTGTTATAGGCAGATATTGTGATCAGCCCGGAAAATTTCCCGGGGTAGAACATTTTCATACAATGCGTGTTGCCCAGCCTGCTGGTAAATATTATAAAACTGACTATCTTAGAAAACTTACAGAGCTCTGGGATTTCAGGGGTTCTGGTGTTACCAACATGCATGGAGCAACAGGTGATATTATTTTTCTGGGAACCACAACTCCCCAGATTGAAGAGATATTCTGGACATTGACCCATGATATGAATCAGGACCTTGGCGGATCAGGTTCCTGTCTGAGAACTCCTGCTGACTGTCTTGGTTCATCAAGATGTGAATATGCATGCTATGATACAAATGCACTTGTTCACTTTTTGACCAATGAATATCAGGATGAGCTCCATCGCCCTGCATTCCCCTACAAATTTAAATTCAAATTTGATGGCTGTGCCAACTGTTGCGTAGCTTCAATTGCACGTTCTGACATGTCTTTTATCGGAACCTGGAAAGATGATATCAGAATTGATCAGGATGCAGTTAACAAATATGTTGAAAATGATGCAGGCTATCCAGCAAATGCTGGTGCTTTCAAAGGCAGCAAGGACTGGGGTCCATTTGACCTTGAAAAAGAAGTTCTCTCTTTGTGCCCAACTAAATGTATGAAATTTGAAAATAAAAAATTGTTTATTGATAATCCCAATTGCACACGCTGCATGCACTGCATTAATGTAATGCCAAGAGCCCTTAAAATTGGTAAGGATACTGGTTTATCCATTCTTGTTGGTGCTAAAGCTCCTATTCTTGATGGTGCCCAGATGGGTACCCTGCTTGTTCCATTTGTAGAAGTTAACCCGGACAATGATTATGAGGCAATTATAGATGTCATTGAACCTGTCTGGGACTGGTGGATGGAAGAGGGTAAAAACCGTGAAAGAGTTGGTGAATTGATCATGCGTCAGGGTTTTCAGAAACTTCTTGAAGTGACCGGCATTGAAGCTCAACCTCAGCAGGTTCAATATCCAAGAACCAACCCCTATATCTTCTGGAAAGAGGATGAGGTTGAAGGCGGCTGGGAACGAGATGTTGATGAATACAGAAAACATCATTTACGATAGAAAGGGAGAATTATAATGGCATTTATTTCAACTGGATATGATCCAAAAAAACCCATGGAAAACAGGATCTCAGATCTTGGTCCTAGAAGTTATGAAGACTTTTATCCTCCTGTGATTGCTAAAAATAAAGGCAAATGGTCCCACCATGAAATCCTTGAACCAGGCGTTCTTGTTCATGTGGCTGAATCAGGAGACGAAATATACACTGTAAGAGTTGGTGGTTGTCGTTTGATGAGTACCACTCATATAAATGAAATTTGTGATATTGCTGATAAACATTGTGACGGGCATCTTCGTTTTACAACCCGTAACAATATTGAGTTTATGGTTGATTCAAAAGATAAGGTTGAACCCCTTAAAAATGATCTGGCTTCCAGAAAATTTCCAGGTGGTTCATTTAAGTTCCCCATTGGCGGAACCGGTGCCGGTATAACTAATATTGTTCATACCCAGGGCTGGATCCATTGCCATACGCCTGCAACAGATGCTTCCGGTACTGTAAAGGCAACCATGGATGAACTGTTTGATGATTTCCAGGACATGAGACTTCCTGCACAGCTGAGAGTCTCCATGGCATGCTGTCTTAATATGTGCGGTGCTGTTCACTGTTCTGATATTGCTATCCTTGGATATCACAGAAAACCGCCAATGCTGGATCATGAATATCTTGACAAACTGTGTGAAATTCCACTTGCAGTTGCAGCATGCCCCACAGCAGCAGTTAAACCATCTAAAGTTAAACTTGCCGATGGCACAGAAGTAAAATCCGTTGCTGTTAAGGATGAAAGATGCATGTACTGCGGTAACTGCTATACAATGTGTCCTTCCATGCCCCTTGCTGATACAGAAGGTGATGGTATAGTCCTCATGGCAGGCGGCAAGGTTTCCAACAGGATTTCCGATCCGAAATTTTCCAAGGTTGTTGTTGGTTTCTTGCCCAATGAGATGCCAAGATGGCCTTCCATGACAGATGCTATTAACAAAATGGTTAATGCATATTCAAATGGAGCCAATAAATATGAACGTCTTGGTGACTGGGCAGATAGAATTGGATGGGAAAAATTCTTTGAGGTGTGTGAACTTGAATTTACCCATCATCTTATTGATGATTTCCGTCAGCAGGCATATATGAGCTGGCGTCAGTCAGCACAGTTCAAATTCTAAAAACCGGCGAGAGCGGAATTTAAAAGAATTTGTAAGTGTTTTAATATACAGTAAAGCCGGAGCAGAAAATTTATCTGCTCCGGCTAATACGTTGAATTTCAAAGGAGTATGACAATGAGTGAACTTCTTGATGATAAAGAAGCTGCGACCAAAGCAGTGGTTGATTGGATGACAAAAAAATCCAAAACTAAAACCAAATTTTATTTTAAAGATTTTTCAAAAATTTTCCCCGATGACAAACCCAGATTAATAAAAAAAGTTATCACTAAAATGGTTCAGGAAGAAGTTCTTGAATACTGGTCTTCTGGAAGTACAACCATGTATGGCCTTAAAGGCGGCGGCAAACAGCATGAGTCTGAAGGCGAAAGTTAAGATATAAAGAAATTAGTTAAATTTATCCATGCACCAGGTTGAAAAAGAAGTTCCGGGGATTGTTATTGCCGGGCTCAGGGGAGGATCAGGCAAAACAATTATCTCCCTTGGAATTACAGGAGCATGGAAAGAGATGGGCATTAAGGTCTCACCCTTTAAAAAGGGACCTGACTATATTGACGCCGGCTGGCTTTCAAAGGCAGCCGGGCGTCCCTGTTATAACCTTGACACATTTCTCTGCACTTCATCTGTTGTTGAACAATCCTTTCATGAAAATTCAAAAAATAGTGATATAGCTGTCATTGAAGGTAATCGCGGTCTTTATGACGGGATCGATACCAATGGTTCGACTTCAACTTCTGAACTTGCAAAGTTATTAAACCTGCCCGTACTTCTTGTTCTTGACTGCACAAAAAGCACACGCACAATGGCAGCCCTGCTGCTCGGATGTATGAAATTTGATCCTGCGACCAAAATTTGCGGTGTAATACTAAACCAGGTGGCAGGAAAAAGACATGAAGGCAAAGTTAAGAAAAATATAGAAAAATATTGTAATATTCCTGTGTTGGGGTCTGTTCCAAAACTTAAAAGCAAAGATTTTCCTGAAAGACATATGGGCCTTGTTACCTCGCAGGAACACAGCTTTTCTCATAAGGCCATTGATTCAGTTATAAAAATTGCAAAGGATAATATTGATCTTGATACACTCTATGCAATAGCCACCAGCAAAGATTATTGTATTGATAATAGAGAAGAAAAAGTCAATCTGTCAGAAAAAAAATCAGAACCAGCTGCACTGGAACAAATTAAACCGCCGGATGTTACAATAGGAATTATTAAAGATTCAGCTTTCCAGTTTTATTACCCTGATAATATTGATGCATTAAAAAAACTGGGTGCCAATATTGTCTTTATAAGTCCTTTAAATGAAACAACCATTCCTGATGTTCATGCCATATATATGGGAGGCGGGTTTCCTGAAACCCATGCACCACAGCTTGCCCAAAACAGTAGCTTTAAAGAAAACTTAAAAACACTGTCACAGCAGGGGCTTCCAATTTATGCAGAATGCGGAGGGCTCATATTCCTTGGTGAGAGTATTCTCCTGAAAGATCAGGAATTTACCATGTCAGGTATTTTACCAATTAAATTCGGGTTTTCAAACCGCCCCCAGGGTCACGGATATACCAAAGTTGAAGTCGTTAATGAGAATCCATTTTTCAAAAAAGGTGAAGTTTTAAGGGGACATGAATTCAGATATTCCAGTATTCTCACTATTGATTATCAGGATCATGAAATGGCATTTAAAATGGAGCG
>JBDLIV010000208.1:0-4165 GCA_039714675.1 Thermodesulfobacteriota bacterium | reverse complement strand
CATCCAAATACTAAAAGCCTGACACCCAATGGCAGAAAAAAACTGGCAAGACTGGTTCCTCTTCTGATTAAAAAGATTGGTGAACAAAAAAATCCTGATTCTATTTTTTCCCAATTAATTGATCTCATCGTAACCATTGAGAGAAGAACCTGTTATCTCTCTTTGCTCATAGAAAACAAAAGCGCACTTGAAACATTGATCACCCTTGCACAAAAAAGTCCCTGGATCATTACTTTTCTTGCAAAGCATCCAGCATTGTTAGATGAGCTGATGCATCCTGCTACTCTATATTCTCCACCTGGTAAAAAGGCATTGGAAAAAGAGATGGAGAGCCGTATGGAAGGACTTCCTTCCAATGATCTGGAATTCCAGCTTGAACAACTGTCTGTGTTCAGACAAATTAATTATTTGCGGGTTTCTGCAGCAGATGTGAGCGGCGATTATCCATTAATGAAAGTGAGTGATCATTTAACATATATTGCCCAGGCTGTGCTTGAACAGGTGCTTCAAATTTCATGGAGTATTGTGACACAAAAATATGGTATCCCGGAAGGTATAAAAGGTGAAAGCAAAGATAACTGCGGGTTTGCCATTATCGCATATGGCAAAGTCGGTGGGTTTGAAATGGGTTATAAATCAGATATTGACCTGATTTTTTTATATAATGCAGGTTCAGGAAATACAAAAGGGAGAGAAAAAAGCATTGAAAATATCAGGTTTTATTCAAATATGGGGCAGAGAATCATCAACGCCTTAACAATGCATACACCTGCCGGCACACTCTATGGTGCAGATATGAGATTAAGGCCAGGGGGTAATTCAGGTATGGTGGTCTCCCACATTGATGCTTTTCAGGATTATCTTGAAAACCAGGCCTGGACCTGGGAGCATCAGGCATTAATCAGAGCAAGACCGGTGGCGGGAGATAAAAAGCTTTGTGCACGGTTTAATGAAATCAGAAAAGATGTTCTGACAATAAAGAGAGATGCTCAAATTTTAAAAAAAGAGGTGCGTGATATGCGCGAACGTATGCGCAAGGATCGCCTGAAATTTAAAAAAGATTTTTTTGATTTAAAGCAGTCAAGGGGTGGTATTGTGGATATTGAGTTTCTGGTTCAATATCTGATTTTGAAAAACGCCCATGACAATCCTGATATTACAGCGTGGACAGATAATATTCGTCTGCTTGAAAGCCTTGATATAGAAGGGGTTATTTCAGGTCACAAGAGTGAACAGCTTCAAAAAGCTTATGTTGTCATGCGCAAAGCCGTACACAGATTAAATCTCCAGGAGAAAAGCCAGCAGGTGGCAGCAAATCAATTTTCTGAAATTACAAACAGTGTAAAAGAAATCTATGATCAATATCTGTCAGGATAAATCAGTATTTTTTATCAATTAATTCGTGCTTGACCGAAATCCATGTTTGGATGGAAATTTGCCCATATGTTAGGCGCAAGGAATTTTGAAACCGGAGTGTACTATAGTACATGAGGATTGCAAAATTTTGAAGCAACGAAGCAGATGGGTGAGTTTTCGTTCAAACATTAATTAAAACCAGGCTGAGCCAGGGCCAGTAGGTAATGATAAGAACTGCGAGAAGCAGTACCAGCATAAACGGAATCGTGGCTTTATAAATTTCAATGATGGGTTTATTAAATCTATATCCGGCAATGAACAAATTCATGCCAACAGGCGGTGTAAAGTATCCAATCTGCATATTGGCAAGGAAAATAATGCCAAGGTGTATGGGATCAATGCCATATTCAAGTGCTACCGGCAGCAGCAGGGGGACCATAATTATAATGGCTGAAAAAATATCCAGCATGGCTCCGAGAATCAAAAGAAAAACATTTAAAAGAATTAAAAATAGAAGTTTGCTGCTCACAAAAGTCTGACAGAGCAAGAACAATTTCATGGGAACTTCAGTATCAATCAGATAATTTGTAAAGGCGAGAGAAACTCCGAGAATAAGAAGAATACCCCCCACCATAACCATTGATTCTCTGATAATGGAAGCAAGTTTGACCAGTTTTATCTCCTTGTAAATAAAAACTTCCACAATTAATACATACATGGCTGTAACAGCTGCTGCTTCGGAAACTGCAAAAAAACCAGAATAAATACCTGTAAAAACAAAAAAGGGCAGGGGTATTTCCCAGATTGCTTCCCTTACAGCTGACAATGCTGTTTTCAAAGAAAAAGGTATCAAAGGAATCTGATTTTTCCGATTGGCCCAGATACTCCAGAAGGATAGAAGTATAATCATTAAAAGAGCAGGTAAAATACCTGCAATAAACAGTTTTTCAATTGAAATTGTCTGACCAGCACTCATTTGCTGGGCAATGATTCCGTAGAGGATCAAGGGAAGGGAGGGGGGGAGCAAAAGCCCGAGACTCCCTGATGTTGTTACAAGCCCAAGACTGAACTTCTCTTTGTATCCAGCCTCTTTTAAAGCTGGATACAGCAAAGCACCCATGGCTACGATGGTAACCCCGGAAGCGCCTGTAAAAGCCGTAAAAAGAGCACACACTATAAATGCAACAATGGCAAGACCGCCCGGCATCCAGCCAAAAAAAGCCTGGGTCAGTTTTACAAGACGTTTTGAACTATTACTTTCGCCAAGGATGTATCCTGCAAAGGTAAACAGCGGTAAAGCCAGAAGAATCGGTGTGTCTGCAATGCGATAAAGCTCGATGGCCATTACAGACAAATCAATACCCTCAAAATAGAACCCCATCATTGCAGCAGCAATGATTATACAAAAAAGCGGTGCGCCAAGAAGAGCAAAAAGAATTAATATTGCAATTAGCAAATATATCATTGCTGAGAGGGTTTAAAAAATTGAGCAAGGATGGTAATTGAAAGGAAAATATACCTTAAGCTTATTATGGCAAATGCTATGGGAATAATGCTTTCACAAACCCAGGCCGGGATATTGGAAAAGGCAGTATAGCCATCTTGTTTTTCCATTATCACAAAATTCAGACTGTAATATGCCATAACCCCGCAGACAAGCGATGTAAAAACAGAGATAATAAAAGTTGTCACTTCTTTTATCTTTTCTGGAAGAAATTTTGATAAAACATCAATACTGATGTGATGATTATTCCTGCTTGCAATCATTGCACCCATAAGACCAATCCAAAGGACCAGCACCTTGACAAGAGAGTCACCCCATAAAATTCCCGAGTCAAACAGGTTTCTCATAAAAATCTGCAAAACAGCCATACAAATCATTAAAAGCAGCAGCCCTACAAGAACAGTATCTTCAATCTTTTGAAGAATCATAACTATCTGTTTGAAAAGTGGTGTCACTTTATAGATCATTATCCTTTTGAGCTTTTGAATGAAAATCAGCAAGATGTGTGTTCATTTGATTCACAATTTTTTGGGGAAGAACACCAGAGTCAACCATTTTTTCTGATGCATTGCGGGCTACTGAGTACCACTCTTTAACGGCTTTTTGTGAAGGATTGATAAATTTGATACCTCGGTTTTTTAAAGCCTGGATTGCTTTGGTATTATCTTTTTTGTTTTGAATACCAATTTCTTTCATAGCTTTGGTCATGATTTGTATAATTATTTTTTTATCCTGCTCTGCGAGTTTTGAAAATTTCTTTTTATCAATGGCAAGTACTGCATGGAGATAGATTAAAGGAATATTGGTTACATATTTAATCTGGGTGTGCCATTGGAGTACAATCGCTCCAACAGGGGATGTTGCCACTGTATTAATCAGACCTGACTGAAGAGCGGTTCTCACATCTGCAATGGGCAGGGTAATTGGACTTATGCCAAAGGCTTTAATGGAATCCTGGCTGATTTTATCATTATCCGGCATCCAAACTTTTTGTTTTCTTAAATCATGTACAGTTTCAACAGGCTGCTGAGACATGATGTATGCAAATCCACCGCCGGTAATACCGAAAGTTATGAAACCAGCCTTATCAAGCCCGTCAATGATATACTGATCCATATGCTGTCTAACATAATCCACCTCTTTTATGGTTTTGAATTTCATGGGTTGTGCATAAAGCTGGTTTGCCGGGAAAAACCTTGAAAGGCTTCCTGCAACGACAGCTCCACCATGCAGCTGGCCAATGCGTATCTTTCTTAAAACAGCTTTATCGTCACCCATTACACCGCCGGGATAAAATTTGAAATT
>JBDLIV010000207.1:0-4184 GCA_039714675.1 Thermodesulfobacteriota bacterium | reverse complement strand
GGGCAGGGAGATATCCTTTTTATCGATGAAATTCACAGAATACCCAAAGTTGTTGAAGAATTCTTATATCCGGCCATGGAAGATTTTGCAGTGGATTTTGTCTTTGATAAAGGCATCCATGCAAGAAGTCACAGGTATCAGTTAAAGCAATTTGTTCTTATTGGTGCAACCACGAGAGTCGGCCTTTTATCTTCTCCATTAAGGGATCGATTTGGAATTTTCCGTACTCTTGACTTCTATACCCTTGAGCAGTTGATTGTTATTATTAAACGTTCAGCAGTTATTTTGAATACAATTGTATCAGACAGTGGTGCAATAGAACTTGCAAAACGTTCAAGAGGCACTCCAAGGATCGCAAACAGGCTTTTAAAACGTGTCAGAGATTACTCACAGGTAAGATCTGACGGCAAAGTAACTAAGGAGAGTGTGAAGGCAGCTCTTGAGCTTGAAGGAATTGATAACCTGGGATTAACATCCCTTGATAAAAATTATTTAAAGACAATAATAAATTTTTACAGGGGAGGGCCTGTGGGAATTGAGGCAATAAGCGCAACTTTGCAGGAGGAGAGCGATACTCTTGTGGATGTTGTGGAACCATTTTTATTGAAAATAGGGCTTGTACTTCGCACAAGCAGTGGTCGGAAAGCATCGTCAAAAGCATATCAGCATCTAAATATTAAACCATAACCTAAGAGATTATACAAAACCTGGAGGTCTAACGTAACCTAAAGGTCATACATAACCAGGAGGTCACACGTAAAATGAGGTTCAATTGTCAGTTTTAAATAAATTCAATTTCAGTTTACTGTTTTTGGTCATACAACTTTTTTTACCACTCAATTCCATGGTTTTTGCAGGAAATCAGATCATCCCTGATGCCATTATTGAATTATCGGAGAGTGAAAGTGCAATTATAGTTGAAAAGAAAACTCAAACTCTGTTTCTCTATATTTTTACGTCAGAAAATTTATTGATTGACTTTAAGGCTCCCTGTTCAACAGGTGAAATAGAAGGGATAAAACAGAAAGCAGGCGATAAAAAAACACCTGAAGGTATCTATTTTTTAAAAGATGAATATGAAGATAAATATCTCTCTGCAATTTATGGACAAAAGGCATTTCCGACAGATTACCCCAATTTTATAGATAAAAAGTCAGGGAGAAAAGGATCAGCCATATGGATACACGGGACTAATAAAAAACTTCAACCCCTGGATTCAAACGGGTGCATAGTGTTAGAAAATTTTAATATCCAAAAGCTTTCAAACTATATTAATCTTGATTCAACTCCTGTTATTATGGTTGATACCATTAAAATGGTTGATAAAGATAAACTTAAACAACAGAAAAATGATATCAATAATATTATATCACAATGGATTCAAGCCCTTGAAACAGGCAGTTATCATGATTATTTGTCGTTTTATGCTTCACAATCTCTGCCAGGGATTCCCTGGTGGACAAATTGGCTTGAGTTGAGGAGTAAAAAAATTGCAGGTAAGTCTGACCCTGTTTTGGAAGTAAAAAAAGAGAGGGTAGGGATTTATTATCATGATCAAGTATTTGTAGCCCTGTTTGACTATTTTCTGGCATTGGAAAACAGAAAAATACTGCTTGGAAAAAGAAAACTTTTTTTAGAGTATCAAAAAGGTGACTATAAAATTATAGGTGATGTTTTTCAAAAAATTTCAAAAAAATTTCAAGGTGAAGAAGTTCCTTTGATTGCTGCGGCAAAAATATTTTCCAAGCAGGACAAAAAAGATTGAATTTTAAAATCAAATGTGTGAAGTTGTTTTTTCCCCTGGAAATATGAATCAAGTGGGTTTACCACCCAGGGAACAAAAAAGCTAAAACTTGTTAATAAAGGTGTATTATGGATGATATATCAAGAGAGCTGGAAAAAGAAATAGCTCAGTCCAAACCAAAACCGTACATACCAGAGCGAAGGACAAGGGTGATTGTTGTTGATGATTTTGGTGAGATGAAGCCTGGAGACTATTTTAAAACCCTTGTGAAATTTTTTTCTATCATGAGTGTTATCTGTTTTATAGCGGCTGTAGTATTCTGTTATCTCTATATAAATTTATCATGGGATAGCGGCTCCATAAAAACTGAACTTGATATTGCCAAGAAAAAAATAAGTAAACTGACCCAGGAAAAAGAAATTTTAATGGCAAAACTTGTAATTTCAGGGGAAAAGTTTGATATTGCCCCCAAGCCTGTTACTCCCAAACCTTCTGTTGCCAAGAAACAGAAGATTAAACCTGCCCTTACCCCTCTTAAGCCTGAATCTAAGGAAAATAAAAAAAAGCCTGCCAAAGTAGAAAAAAAAGAGGATAAAGCAGAACCCATATCAGATAAAATAGTTAAAGATCCTGAGTCTGCTTCTTCAGCCAAATCAACTAAAATTGCAAATAAAACTGTTACCATAGAAGATTTTACTGTAAGAAAGAGCGGATCAAACAAAGATCTTCTTGTCCGATTTGATATCAGAAAAATTTCCGAAAAACCCGGAGATGTGTCAGGAAGGATATTTACTGTATTAAGACCCGACAATACATTGGAAGACCAGCGGCTTGTAGTGCCGTCCACAACTTTAAAAAATGGTATTCCTTCTGAATATAAAAAGGGACAATATTTTTCAATTGCCCATTTTAAACCAATAAAATTTCGAATAAACACCCAGGCAGAACCTGATTTTTTTAAAAAGGCCTCTATTTTTATTTTTAATGAGCAAGCAGAGTTGATTTTTGAAAAAATGGTTACCATTGGTGAGGCACAATGATGCAAGAGACAAGAGACAAGAAAATTTCAGACTATAACTAAGGAGATATAAAGTGGGAAAGACAAACAATCAAAACCTTTCAATCATTGACAAAGAGGTAAAAATTGAAGGCTCAATATCATGCAGTGGCAAATTGATTATCAAAGGTGAGGTAACAGGTACAATAAAAGGTGATGTAGTGATTATTGCAGAGGGTGGAAGGGTGGAATCCAGTGCCACTGAAGTCTCCAGCCTCACCATTGGTGGTAATTTTCAAGGGGAGTTGACAGCTTCCAAAGAGCTGATTATCCTTGCCTCAGGAAGATGTGCGGGCAAGGTTGCATATAAAGATCTTATTGTTGAGAACGGTGGTATTTTAAACGCAGAAGTATCCTGTAATACTTCGAGTAAACTGCCAGTAGGAAAAGAGTCAAAAACATCAAATGCTTCTTCTCAATTAAAAAAAGGAAAACAGGTAGAACTATAATTTTTCTTGACATGGATATGAGAATTATGTAATATATCTGGATTGTGTTTATGAATAGGAGCGTTGGAAAATTGAAAAAATATACTTATAGTGCAAAAAGATCAGATAACAAAGAAAACTGGTGCGTTATTGACGCAAAAGATAAGATTCTTGGCAGGCTTGCATCCCAGGTAGCTTATAGAATTCGTGGAAAACATAACCCTCTCTTTACTCCCCATGTTGATACAGGCGACTGGGTTGTTGTTGTTAATGCTGATAAAATCCGTTTGACCGGCAATAAGATGGATCAAAAAAAATATTATCGTCATTCAGGATATATTGGAAGTCTGAAATCCACAACAGCAAAAGAACTTCTGGAAAAAAAACCTGAAGAGATGCTTAAAAAAGCAGTAAAAGGGATGCTTCCCAAAAATAGACTTGGCAGAAAGCTTGGTAAAAAATTATTCATATATACAGGCAATGAGCACCCCCATGCTGCTCAACAACCTGTCAATGTTGAAATTTAAGGACATAAAGGACGCGGTAATTATAAATGGAAACGGGAAATGTATTTTACGCGACTGGTAGGAGAAAAGATTCTGTAGCCAAAGTATGGTTAACTCCAGGCAGTGGTAAAATTGTAGTCAACAAGAGAGATCTAAACGACTATTTTGAATTGAATGTAGCAAGGGATCTGCTTTCAGCCCCCTTAATTCTAACTGAAAACAATGATACCTTTGATGTTAAAATCACTGTTATGGGTGGTGGTAAATCTGGCCAGGCAGGAGCTATCCGCCTTGGTGTGTCTAAAGCGCTGGTACTTTCAGATCCTGATCTTCGCTCGGTTTTGAAAAGCGCAGGATTCCTTACAAGAGATGCAAGGAAAAAAGAGCGTAAAAAATACGGTAAAAAAGGCGCAAGAGCAAGCTTCCAGTTTTCAAAAAGATAATATTTG
>JBDLIV010000206.1:0-4198 GCA_039714675.1 Thermodesulfobacteriota bacterium | reverse complement strand
GTAAGATTTATTGACGGCACCTTTATTCACCATATTAACCTTGAAAAAAGAGTGGCAGATTTTGTTGGTAAACCAGGTGCAAAGATTTTTAACTCTGCCTATACGTCCAATTGTGGCTTAGCCCTGGCAATTTCCAATAAGAAAACCCACTGGATTGGAGATCAGCTTAATCACAACAGCATCATCCGAGCCATGCGTTTTTGCAATATTCCAAGGGAAAACAAGGGTATTTACAAACATAATGATATGGAAGATCTCAAACGTTGTCTTGATGAAGTCAATACTGGTATTGAAAGAGTTGTGGTGATATTTGACGGGATCTTCAGTATGCGCGGCGATTATGCTCCCATTGATAAAATTAATGCTATCTGTAAACAGTATGATTCAAAATTCAAGGATGGAGTCATTACAATAGTTGATGATTCTCACGGTATAGGTGCCTATGGTGATACAGGCCGGGGTACTCCTGATTACTGCAATGCTCTGCCTGATATTGTTGTGGGAACATTTGGGAAAGCTTTTGGAGTTAATGGTGGATTTGTTGCAGCAGGTAAAACAATTATTGAATCTATCAGACAAAAGGCAGATACCTATATTTATACCAATCCATTGAGTGTTGCAGATTGTGCAGCAGCCAAAAAAGCTCTTGATATCTGTGATAGTGATCAAGGTCTTGAACTGCTCGGTAATCTTAAACAGAGAACTGCCCAGTTCAGGCAGGGACTTGAAAATCTTGGCAGAGAATCCATTCCAGGGCCGCATCCTGTTGTTCCTTTAATGGTAAGGGATACTCAAAAGACCCATGATCTTGTAAAATATTTGTTTGAAAATGGCGTGCTTGTTGTTGGACTGACCTTTCCTGTTGTACCAAAAGGAGATGAAACCATCAGATTTCAAATCAATGCCTGCCATACTGTTGCTGATATTGATTATGTCATTGAGCTATTGGGAACAAACAGGTAACAACAGTTTTACCGCCACATGGGGAATTGATATCTTTTTTGCATTCTTCTATTGAATCCGGGCATTTATCCATTTTTTCAGGAACATGTTGACATCGTTTTGATGTCATGGAAATTTTAAAATTATACTTTTCTGAAAATATTTTCATGCGCAAAAGATCAGCGCCTTTTCCTCCTGCATTAAAATCAAAGGGACGTTTTGATGAATAATTCATGGTTTCCTGGGTGGCGAAAAAACCCTCAAAAATTCTTTTCTGGACATCTTTTGTAAGTCCGATTCCATGATCTTTTACCTGGAATTGAACGCCTCTGTTTTTTTTATTTACAGCAATTTCTACTGTTCCTCCATCAGGAGTATTCTCAACAGCATTTTTGATAATCCCATCCACTGTTTTTCTCAATGGTTCAGCAGGTATCCGGATTAATGAGGAGGATTTCAGGCGGGTGATTATTTTTACATCTCTGTGCGACATATCAGGTTTAATTGCTTTGACTCTTTTTTCAACAAACTCACTTAGAATAATATCCTCAATTACCGGATCTTTTGCTGTAAAAATATCTTCAATTTTCTGGCGTACTTTGGCAATTACCTCTTTTTCACCTGTCTCTTCTGCTATAAGTGCTTCAAATTCATCCTGGCATTGTTCCAGAATAAGAGAAAAAATTTTTTTATGAAAAACCTGTTTTTGCTCTGCGATATCATACATTTCATCTTCAATTTCAACAATTCGGCTCAGGTTTCTTTGAATCCTTTCAATGGTCGGCTGCCATGTTTTTGAAGGGATATCATCAAGCCTTTTTGAGAGAATTTTAAAAGAACTTAAAAGAATTGCCACCGGGGTTTTCAGTTCATGAGACAGATGATTGATCATTTTATCCTTTGCGCTGTTAAGGCTTTTTAACTCTTCAAAGGCTTTTCTTAAGCGTCTTGAAACCCTGGCATTCTCAATGGAAAGAGCTACAGTTGTGGCAATTGTATTTAAGGATTCAAGATCAGTATTATCAAAATCACCTGTTTTCTTGTTATCAGCAGCAAGAATTCCAATAATTCTGTCTTGAATTCTTAAAGGAACAAGAATTACATTTTTAACTTTATATCCAATTTTCTGATCCCTTGAGCTGTATTTATGCTGGCCATCGGAAAAATTATTTACAATTATGGGTTTTCCTGTTTTAACAACCTGACCTGACAGGAGCTCATCAATGGAAAATTTTATTTTTTCTATACGTTCTCTTGTATCTGGATCATCATGTGCAGCACTTACAAGATAAAATTGCTTTTGGGTTTTATCCAGTAAAATTACATTTGCACCCTGTGTTCCAAGTAGTTCTTTAATTTCAGTGTTTACATAAAAAAGAAGTTTTTTAAGATCTGGATATTGCGGAAGTGCCTGGCTTATGCGGATAATGGTACGGCGATTGCGCTTATTTCGTAGTTCCATGGTTGTATCTTTGAGAACAATAATCATCTCTCCAGGATTGTTATCCTTGTCTTTGTCCACACCAATTCGAATGACTACATCGCGAATTTTTCCCTCTTTTGTAAGTCTCTGGGTGTATAATTGTAAAATATTTTTCTGAGAAGGAAGCTTTTTTACTTCATCATTGATTTCATTTTTAAGAAAATCAGGGATGCATAAATTTTCATTTTCCCCTTTTAAATCCTTTGAAGTCCATCCAAAAGTTTTTGTAAAGGCGGGGTTTAAATAAGAAACCAACCCATTAGCATCTCTTACAAGAACAGGATAGGGTAAAAACTGCAGGAATCTTTTGTAATCACGTTTTGCATCCCTTGTTTTCTGATCTGCCTCTTCTACATTTAAACTTTTTGATTTAAATGCTTTTTTTTCAAGCTCTAAATGATCATATGTGGGCTTTTGTGCCATAATAATATATTGTTATACGTCATGGCTTGTTGCATGTAAACTACATTTCATTAAAATATTGAGGATTCCAGCGTATTTTATCCACAAGAGTGTTCAGCCTTTCTGGATCATTATTATGTTTGAATTTTGAAAAAGCACAACCCTTTGTTGCAACATTGGCTTTAATAGCTTCTGCTCCTACGCTTTTTGCAACTTCTAGAGATACCTCTTTTAACTGATCTAAAGGAGGACACAAAATACCATCTTTAATATCTTGTTCACTGACAAATTCAGCAACAGCACGGGCAGCTGCACAAAAGAAAACCGGCAGAACTTTGGTGGCTCCTGAAGCAATAATACCAAGGCCTACACCTGGAAATACAAATGCATTGTTCATCTGTCCGATTCTATAATCCCTGCCTTTGTGATTTACAGGGTCAAAGGGGGAACCAGTTGCCACAAGGGCTTTTCCATCACTCCACTTAAAAATATCTTCTGGAACCGCTTCGGCTTGTGCCGTGGGGTTGCTCAAGGGTAAAATGACCGGTCTTTTACTATTTTGACCAACAGCTTGTACAATCTCTTTTGTAAAGCATCCTGTCTGTCCTGAAGTACCGATTAATACACTTATTTTTTCATTTTTTATTACATTTAAAATTGTATTATCTTGTTTGGTTTTTAACCAGGCAAGTTTTTTTGGATCCTTTGCCAGTTGCATTTTATAGGGTTCAAGTTCTCTGTCAGAGGTGATAAGACCTTTTGAGTCCAGGGTAAAAATGCGGTAAGCAGCATCCTTTTTATCCATTCCCTGTTTCACAAGTTCAGTTTTAATCTGTTCTGCAATACCGATTCCTCCGGCACCTGCACCATGTATAAGAAACCTTTGATCTGTTATCTTCTCTTTTTTTACTTTCATGGCTGCAAGAATTCCAGCAAGAGCAATGGAACCTGTCCCCTGGATATCATCATTAAATGATATCAGCTTATCAAGATATCTGTCCCGTATGGTAAAAGCTGTCTGTTTTGAAAAATCTTCCCACTGACATAGAGCATTGGGAAAGTTAATTTTAAAAGCTGTCACAAATTTTTCAATAAAAGTATAATACTCTTCACCCCTTAAACGCTTATGGCGCCAGCCAAGATAGTTTGGATCATTTAACAGCTCTTCATTGTCTGTTCCCACATCAAGAGATACAGGCAGGTAATGCCAGGGAGCTATTCCAGCACCCTGGGTGTAAAGCATAAGTTTTCCAAGGCAGATGGGAATACCGCCTGCACCCTGATCTCCTATGCCAAGGATTCCCTGGTTATCGGTTACAACTGCAATTTGAATATCCTGATCTGTATAATGACCAAGAATATAGTGTGCAT
>JBDLIV010000205.1:0-4210 GCA_039714675.1 Thermodesulfobacteriota bacterium | reverse complement strand
TGCTTGAAAGTGAATTGTTCGGGCATGTCAAAGGTGCGTTCACCGGAGCAGATAGAGACCGGGACGGTTTTTTTATGTCTGCAGACAAGGGAACACTTATTTTGGATGAAATTGGAGATATCAGCCCTGCCATCCAGGCGAAACTTTTAAAATTTTTACAGGACAAAGAAGTTAAACCTGTGGGCAGCAACTCTTCTAAGATTGTAGATGTCAGAATTATTGCCATTACAAATCAGAATCTTGAGCAAAAAATCAGTGACGGCAGTTTTAGAGAAGATTTGTATTATCGTCTGAATGTCTTATCTGTAAAAGTTCCGCCTTTAAGGCAGAGAAGGGAAGATATATCTGTATTGGTTCGAGAATTTATCATAACAAGTTGTCAAGAACTTGATTTAGACCCCATGGAGATTGATCCTGTTGCTTTAGGCTACCTTTCAAGGCAGACCTGGAAGGGGAATGTACGAGAGCTGTTGAACTATGTCAGACGGTTGGCAGTTTTTTCCAATGGTAATAAAATTGATTTTGCCCTTATTAAAACAATTGAAGGAGAAAACAGTTTAGATTTAAATTTTAGCAGCAAAATCATGGATCACGTTAATTACAGTGATGCTAAAAAAGAAGTTCTGGATCATTTTTCAAAAAATTATCTTCACAATATCCTCAAGGAGACAGGTGGTAACATTTCTAAAGCCTCAAGAATCAGTGGTCTTGAAAGAGCCTCTATTCAAAAAATTATAAAGAGGCTTAAAATGGATATATCCAATTACCGCACCGGAAACCGCTAATTTGCCCAATTACGGCGTTGGTAAAAAATTTTAATCCTCGAAACAGACTTGCATGTCGTTGAATACACTCTAAAGCTCTGTTTGCATCCTTGCCATTTCAATTACAGGCTGGGGGTCAAATGGTTTTCCAGGGATCAGATTTAAAATTTTCCTGGACATACTGCGGTATAATAACCGGGCGGTCACTATGGATCCTTTTTCAGGTATTTCAGGAAGATCTATTGTTTCAGTGACGCTCTCTTTTGCCTTTATTCTATTGTCGTAAAGTACCTCTTTTGCCTTTGCAAGATTGATAATGGCATTTCCATTTCCATCCCCGAAAACAGTTCTAAAGATCACTGCATCATCAGGTAATTCATGTCTGCTGTTTAACACACCAGTCTGAAAGTTTGTTTTATTACTCTTATCCTGGACAGTGACTTCAAGCCATACCTGACGAAGATCTCCAACACCTGTTGGAATTGAATGCCCCGCACCTGTATTGGTCACTGTGATATTAAGTTTTTTCTTATTAATTTTTGATGTGTCAACAGATATGGTGGCTGCATTTTTTAATCTTTCAATAGCCATCCGGCCTTTGCCCTTATCTCCAAATTGAGCTGGTACAACACTGTTTGCCCCCACAAAATAGTGTGTAAAGATATGGGGCCTTTCATCGCTGTAATCCGTTGCTGCTCCCGGATTTTCAGGTCTTTTTGTCGATCCTGTGGCAGGGATTCCAGGTTTTTGATACATATGGCAGCCCTGGCAGTTAATCTTTTTTTCAGGGTCAGCAGAATTATAGGGACTATTTTTCCACTCTGTATATGTAGTTTCAAGGCCGGTGCCAAAAACAACATGCTTTACATCATGGCAGGTTCCGCAGAATCTGGATTCAGTGTGCATTTTAGAAAATTCAGCTTCATGAAAATCAGGAACTGCATCATCAAAAGGGCCGTATTTGATTCCAGGATCATCTTCTCCATTTCCAGGTTGAATTACAAGGCCGTTATTATACATCTGTTTAATAGTTTTTGCTGAATGACAATAATCGCATTGAATACCAAAAGTTGCAATTTTGGGTGTTTTTGACAAATCATCGGAAACTTTTTTTGGAAACCCTGTCGCAACTCCAACTGGAGTATGGCATTTTACACATGATTCAGCCTCTTTTATATGATTCTGGTCTGTCAAACCTTTGCGTAAGAATTGTGATACTCTTGAATATACAGGATCTTTATGGGCAAGATAATGCATTGAATTTTCCCACTGGTTAAAAATTTCTGAATGGCAATCTTTGCAAGTGTCAGAGGAGATAAACTGATCAATATGAAAGGCCTCTTGTGCCGATGCAGTAAAAGTTACAACTAATAGCAAGGTAATACCAGATGCTATCCCTGACAATATATTTAAATATTTATTATTAGACAAAATTATTATCCTCCTGTTTAACAATACCCTTGGGAAATTCTTTTGCTTCTCCCTCAAGTGTCAGAATTGTATAGTTCCCGTTTTCCTCTTTTGCTGCAACAAGGCAGTCTATACGGGTTCCATCATTTAAAGTGATAAAACATTCACCTGATTCATTTAGGGTGTTTGCATGGACAAATTTTTTATCCCTGGAAAGCTCTTGAAATCTTTTTGTTCCATTTTCAATGGCAATAATTTTATCATATTCATTTTCATCGATATTTTTAATTTGCTGTCTTAAATCTGCAATCTGTTTTTTCAAGCCTGCAATTTTCTCAATAATTTTTGCTATATCTCTCTTATTATCTGTTGGTATGGAAAAAAGAATCTGTTTTTGCATTTCCATATCTGTTTCAACAAAATTAATCTTTTGTAACAGCGCTTTGACTTTTGCACTCATATATTTACTCTACTTTTTTCTTACTGGTTTTTACTGATTTGCCCACCTGCCCGGCAGGGTAATTTTTTTTTATGCTGACTCATGATCCGCATAAACTGCCGTTTTCCAATGCATTTTTATTTGCTTTTTCAAGCCACTCCATAAACCTGATGAATATATTTTTTTTCTGTTCCCTGTGTTTCATGCAAACTTCTCCTGAAAATCATATTTTCTCATTTAAATAGCTATTAATTTTCTATTAATTTTGAATTAAAGTCAAGACAGCTTGAATCAATCACTGGACATTATAGAGCACCAGAATAAAATCAATCACTGTTTTTTAACCCTGTAATTTAACAAAATATGGCTTTTACCAAGTTCGCCAACATTGATCAATTCCAGTTGAGTATCAAAAGATTTATTAAACAGGGGCAACCCCTGTCCAAAAAGTCTTGGAACTATTGTAACATGAATTTCATCTATTAAATTCTCTTTTAAGAACAGTGTATTTACAATGGATCCTCCAATAAGCACTGCAGACTCAAAACCCTGAGCCTGAAGATCCTTCAGGATTGTATCCGGAGCTTTATCAGTGAAAATCAGATTTTTGTCATGGCTTTTCCTGCTTTTGTCCCTTGTCATTACAATATTTTTTCGTCCCGGCAGGACTTTGCCGATCATATCAAATGTTTTTGAGCCCATGATCATTACTCCGGATTTTCGGGTAATATGGACAAAATATCTCTTATCTTCTTTTCCTGTCCAGTTTATGATCTGCGAAGAATCTCTTGCAATCATTCCATCTGCGGTAATTGCCATTAAAAGAATTACATTCATCTCAATCACCCGGCCATTCCATCTTTTTTTCTTCAGTATAATAACAGAACCCTGCCCATTCATACTCTTTTTTTGAAATTGGACAGCGCAGGGTGACTTTTGTATCGCTCAGGTCTACAACCTCCCAGTCACCGGATCTCCCTGAACCTTCAATACGAATTTTTTGTCCTTTTTTAAAGGGATACGATTTAAAAACCGTCACATCATGATTCATGGTTTATGACCTCCTCTATTATTCTTCCAGCATTATACGTATTATCTCTTTATCGGTTTCCCGCATTCCATCGCGGCCGAGTCTGCCTATATTGGCAATTGTATTTTCAACACCTTTTTTAACAATTCCGTCACCACCATGAAACTGCTGCCCTTGTTGATACATATGAAATCCCAGGATGCCTGCTTCAACAGAAGATGCTATTTTTCCGGCACATGAAGGTTTCGCTCCATCACATATTATTCCAGATACTATTGCAAGTGCATTCACTATTGTATGGGCAATTTGAGTAAACCTGCCGCCATGAAGCCAGGTAATCCCTGACCCGGCACCGACTCCGGCGCTGACAGCTCCGCAATATGCAGACAATCTGCCGATTCCTGTCTTCTGATGTATGGTAACAAGATTGGATACAATCAGTGCTCTGAACAATACCTCTTTTTCAACGCCCAGCTCTTTTGCATATTCAATCACGGGGACAGAAGCAGTAATCCCCTGATTACCACTTCCTGAAACGATTACAACCGGAAGCTCACACCCGCTCAT
>JBDLIV010000204.1:0-4214 GCA_039714675.1 Thermodesulfobacteriota bacterium | reverse complement strand
GTAGAACAAAGCAACAGAGGAGAGCGTGCCTATGATATCTATTCACGCCTTTTAAAAGATAGAATTATTTTTATTGGATCTGCCATTGATAATGAGATTGCCAATGTCATTGTTGCCCAGCTTCTGTTTTTGGAATCAGAAGATCCTGAAAAAGATATAAGCTTTTATATTAATTCTCCTGGAGGTGTTGTTACAGCAGGTCTTGCCATTTATGATACCATGCAGTACATAAAACCTGATGTTGCAACAGTGTGTGTTGGCCAGGCAGCAAGCATGGGAGCTCTTTTACTCACAGCAGGTGCAAAGGGTAAAAGGTTTACTCTGCCCAATTCCAGGATATTGATCCACCAGCCGCTTGGGGGTGCCCAGGGGCAGGCCACTGACATTAAAATACAGGCAAATGAGATCTTAAGAATGAAAGATACTTTAAATGAAATTTTATCTTTCCATACAGGTCAGGATATTAAAAAAATATCACAGGATACTGATCGAGATTATTTTATGTCAGCTGAGGAATCTTTAGAGTATGGCATTGTGGACAAGGTTGTTGCAGATAGAAGTGAGTTGGAAGAAGAAATAGACGACTCTTCAAAGGAGTAATTTAATTATGGCCAGTAAAGATGAAACCCAAGAACCTTTTTTCTGTTCTTTTTGTGGTAAAAATCAAAAAGAGGTTAAAAAGCTCATAGCAGGTCCCAGTGTTTATATCTGTAATGAATGTATAAAATTGTGCGGTGAAATTGTTGAGGATGAAGAGAAGGAGAAGCAGGCTGAAGAAAATGGGCTGAAAGATTTTTTAAAGCCCATGCAGATAAAAGATTTGCTGGATTCTTATGTTATTGAGCAGGATCGTGCTAAAAAAGTTCTTTCAGTGGCTGTTTACAATCATTATAAGCGTTTGACTTCAACCCTGGAGAAAAAAGAAGATGATGTGGAGATTCAAAAGAGTAATATTCTTATCATCGGTCCTACCGGATGCGGAAAAACACTTCTCGCCCAAACCCTTGCAAGATTTCTTGATGTTCCCTTTGCCCTTGCAGATGCCACGGCATTAACTGAAGCAGGTTATGTTGGTGAGGATGTTGAAAATATAATTTTGTCCCTTGTTCAAAATGCTGATTATGATATTGAGAAGGCTCAAAAGGGAATAATTTATATTGATGAGATTGATAAAATATCCCAGCGCGGTGACAATCCGTCTATTACCCGGGATGTTTCAGGAGAGGGTGTCCAGCAGGCACTTTTAAAGATCATTGAAGGCACGGTTGCAAGTATTCCGCCAAAGGGGGGGCGAAAACATCCCCAGCAGGACTATGTAAAGATTGATACTTCTAATATTCTTTTTATCTGTGGTGGTACATTTACAGGTCTTGAAAAGGTAATTGAAAGAAGAATTACTAAAAAATCCATGGGGTTTGGTGCCAAGATTGAGGATAGAAAAGATAGGAATATTGGAGATCTTCTTGAGCAGCTCAAGCCCGAGGATCTTATTAAATTTGGTCTTATTCCTGAGTTCCTGGGTCGTCTGCCGATTATCACATCCATAGGTGAGCTTAATGAACAATCATTGGTACAGATTCTAACCGAGCCCAAGAATGCTCTTGTTAAACAGTATAGTGAATTGCTCAAAATTGAAGGTGTAAAACTGCAGTTTACAGACGAAGCCCTCAAAGCCATGGCAAAAGAGGCAGTAAAAAGAAAATCCGGGGCAAGGGGCCTTCGTGCTATTATGGAAGAAATCATGCTGGATATCATGTTTGAAATTCCTTCAAAAGAGAATGTCCAGGAGTGTGTTGTCGGTGAAGAGGTAGTTCTGAACAATGAAGACCCGATTCTGCTTTATGAACAACCCAAGAAAAAGCAAGCCTGAAATAAGAGAGTTTAAAAATTAATGATTAACATTCCCAAGCTCTTTAACCAGGATGGTGCATCAGAAGAGAAAAAACATCTTCCTCTGGTGCCTTTAAGGGATATGGTGTTGTTTCCATCCATTACTACTTCTGTATTTGTTGGAAGGGATAAATCCATTAAAGCTTTGTCCCAGGCCATGGCAGCCGACAAAAAGGTTTTTTTAACAAGCCAGAAAGATCCTGAAATTTTAAAACCTGATATAAATGATATTTTTCAGGTAGGCACTGAAGCAAAGATTATTCAGCTTTTAAAATTGCCCGATGGAACAGTTAAAGCCCTGCTTGAAGGATGCCAGAGAGGCAAAATTATTAAGTTGTCTGAAGGGGATGGTTATCTTGGCGTTGACTACATTGATGTGTCTGAAGTTCCCATGCCTGAAAAGTCTAGAGAAGCTGCCATTAGAACGGTCACTGAAGCATTTAAACAATATGCAACTCTTTCCAAAGCAGTATCACAAAATTTTTTTAAAAATCTTAACGCCCTTGCTGCTCATGAATCCAGGTATGCTGATACCATAGCAAGTCAGATGCCCTTTAAAGTACTTGATAAACAAAAGTTGCTTGAATACGGCAATATTGAAGAGAGATTCTTTTTGTTATTAAAGCTTATTCAAAAGGAAACAGAAGTCTTTGTCATGTCCCAGAAAATAAAGGGCAGAGTAAAAGATCAGATGGACAAGCTGCAGAAAAAGCACTATTTGAATGAGCAGATGCGTGCCATTAAAAAAGAGATGGGTGAGGACGGCGGTGTAGCAGAGTTCCAGGAGCTTGAAAACAGGATTAAGAAAAAAAGGATGTCCAAAGAAGCTGCCCTGGTTGTAAGACGGGAGTTTAAAAAATTAAAGATGATGCCTCCCATGTCCTCTGAAGCCACTGTGGTTAGAAATTATATTGACTGGTTAATTTCTCTGCCCTGGTTTAGAAAAAATCGCTCAAAAAACAATCTTAAAAAAGCTGAACAGATTCTTGAGCAGGATCACTATGGACTGAAAAAGCCTAAGGAGAGAATTCTTGAATATCTTGCAGTGCAGATTCTTGTTAAAAAAATTAAAGGGCCTATTCTCTGTTTGGTTGGCCCTCCCGGGGTGGGTAAAACATCTCTGGCAAAATCAGTAGCTTCTGCCACAGGCAGATCTTTTGCCAGAATCTCCCTTGGCGGAGTCAGGGATGAGGCAGAAATAAGAGGGCACAGAAGAACCTATGTGGGAGCCATGCCCGGCAAGATAATACAGACTTTGAAAAAGACAGGATATAATAATCCGGTATTCTGCCTTGACGAAATTGATAAAATGACAGCTGATTTCAGAGGTGATCCTTCATCGGCACTGCTTGAAGCATTGGATCCTGAGCAGAATAAAAATTTTAATGATCACTATCTTGAAGTTGATTATGATCTGTCCCAGATCCTTTTTATTACTACAGCCAATACACTGCACGATATCCCGATACCATTGAGAGACAGAATGGAAATTATTCAGATCCCGGGATATACAGAGTATGAAAAAGAGAAAATTGCCACAGGATATTTAATACCAAAACAATTAAAAGAGAATGGTCTTACAAAAGCTGATGCAGTTTTTTCAAAAAATGCCGTTCATGTCGTAATAAAACAATATACAAAAGAGGCAGGGGTTAGAAATCTGGAGAGAGAAATTTCTTCTGTATTGCGGAAAATAGCCAAAGAGATCGTTCAAACCGAAAATAGAAAATTGCATAGAATTTCCACTACGCAGGTTCCAAAATATCTTGGACAGCCCAGTTTCAAGGACACTATTCTTGAAAAAGATGATAAGATAGGGATTGTTACAGGCCTTGCATGGACCTATGCAGGTGGTGAACTTCTTACCATAGAAGCCGTAACTATGCCGGGTAAGGGTAATGTGCATGTTACAGGTAAGCTTGGGGATGTAATGAAAGAGTCTGCCCGGGCTGCGGTGAGTTTTGTAAGATCCAGAAGTAAAGAGTTAAATATAAAAGAAGATTTTTATAAAACACGGGATATCCATATTCATGTCCCAGAAGGTGCCATCCCAAAAGATGGTCCATCAGCAGGTATTTCCATGTGTACAGCAGTGGTTTCTGTTTTAACAGGGAAAAAGGTCTCAAGAAAAGTAGCCATGACAGGTGAAATTACATTGCGCGGACGTATTCTTCCTGTTGGCGGATTAAAGGAAAAACTTCTGGCTGCCCATGCTAATGGTATTGAAAAGGTTATTGTTTCAACGGATAATAAAAAAGATATTAAAGAGATTCCAAAATCCATTCAAAAACAGATGGAAATTGTTTTTGCTGAAGATATGTCCT
>JBDLIV010000203.1:0-4216 GCA_039714675.1 Thermodesulfobacteriota bacterium | reverse complement strand
TTTATGGTATCCTTAATTGCCTTTTTTATCTTAATTAAACTTTCAAGATCTTCCCATGGCTCAAAATCAAATCATTAAACATAATAAAGTAGAGCATTTCTTAAGTTCAACCAATAGTAAAATTATTCCTAACCTTATTTTTATTTATGGGGAACAATATCTGTTAAAACAAGCTCTTGACAGGATCTCTTTGTCTCTTCTGGACAATAATCATGACAACTTTGTCCGGGAAATCCTTGAGGGTGGTGCTGTTACAATGGGTGAGATCATTGAACAGGTATCCACCTTCTCTTTTTTTCTCTCAAGAAAGATTATATTGGTAAAAAATATACCTCTGTTTCAATCAAAAGCAAAAACCAATGAAATTATTTTTTCACAGTCAGAACTTGACCATTTCATGGATTTTATTGAAAAAGGCATTCCTGAGAATCACTATTTAATTCTTACAACAAATCTTGTTGATAAAAGAAAAAAAATATTTAAAAAGATAAAAGAGAAAGCCTTAATTATTGACTGCCAGGTTGCCTCAGGTTCAAGAAAAGCTGATATTGATGAGCAGAGAGCTGTATTGCAAACTATTACCAGGCAGGTTCTCTCAAAGGCAGACAAAAATTTGGAACCCAGGGCTTTTATCTCTCTTGTTGACTTAACAGGATTTGATCTTGAACTTTTTTCCAGGAATTTGGAAAAACTCATTATTTATGCCGGGAAAAATCCAAATATAACTAATGCAGATGTAAATAGTGTCATAAGCCGTGATAAAACAGACCCAATTTTTAATCTGACCAATGCTTTAATGGAAAAAGATACAAAAAATACACTTTTTTATTTTAATTCCCTTCTTAATAAAGGCTTCCATATTTTACAGCTTTTAAGATCTTTGGAAAATCAGATAAGAAAATTAATTTTAGTAAAATGCTGTACTTACAAAATCAGTTCCAATAGAGCTATCGGAATTAAAAAAATGGGTTTTAATGCCTTTCAACAATCCATTCTCCCAAAAGTTGTTGAATATGATAAAAAAACTAAAAGAGATATCAAAGAGGTCAATGAATCTTTTTTAAATCATGATTCTAAAAAAGCACCTAAGCAAAATGAACTTTTACTTGCTCCAAATCCCAAAAATGCATATCCTGTATTTATAATATTTCAAAAATCAGAAAATTTTTCACAAAAAGAGTTAAACCAGGCTTTGATTTTTTTAAGTGATATGGATTATAAGATGAAGTCATCATCATTTGATGTAAAAACAGCCCTTGAAAATTTTATCATCAATATCTGTTCTAAGGGAGGCTTTAATTATGCTCAGGAAAACTAAAATAGTTGCAACCATCTCCAATTTAAACTGTTCGCCTGAGTTTATTAAAAGACTTTTTGATGAAGGCATGAATGTGGTACGCCTCAATACTGCACATATGACCCATGATGATGCGAGAAAGGTTATTGTAAACACAAGAGAAGTATCTGATAAAATAGGGATTCTTCTGGATACCAAAGGTCCTGAAATCAGAACCTGTGACAATGATGAACCGCTGAATGTTGAATATGGTGGCATTATAAAAATTAAAGGTGCACCCAAGGATATTTCAAAAAGCGATGTTATCTGTGTCTCCTATGAACACCTTGTAAGAGATATTCCTGTTGGCAGCTCCATATTGATTGATGATGGTTATATTGCCCTTGAAGTTGTGGATAAAAACGAAGAGTATTTAAGCTGCAGTGTTAAAAATGATGGAGAGATCAATGCAAGAAAAAGCCTTAATATTCCGTCTGTTAATGTAACCCTGCCAGCTTTAAGTAAAAAGGATATTGGCTTTATAAAATTTGCAGCAGATGAGAATCTTGATTTCATAGCTCACTCTTTTGTAAGGAACAAAGATGATGTCATTGCAGTTCAAAAAATTCTTGATGAAAAAAAATCTTCCATAAAAATTATTGCTAAAATTGAAAACTCAGAAGGTGTTGAAAACCTGGATGAAATTCTTGATCATGCATATGGAGTAATGATTGCCAGGGGCGATCTTGCAGTTGAAATTCCAACTGAGAAAATTCCCCTTATTCAAAAACAGATGGTAAAAACCTGTATTGAAAAAAGGCGGCCTGTGATTGTTGCAACCCAGATGCTGCATTCCATGATAAACTCACCGCGCCCCACAAGAGCAGAAGTATCAGATGTTGCCAATGCCTGTCTTGATCACGCTGATGCCATTATGCTCTCCGGAGAGACAGCCAGTGGAAAATATCCTGAACTTGCTGTGAGAACCATGGCAAGCATTGCTAAAGAAGTTGAAACTAACAGAAGCTCTTTTATTGATGTCCCTTATACTCTTGATGATAAGATAACTGCCTATCTTGCCAAAGCTGCGGTTAAAGCCTCATTAAGGTTGAACACAGAGGCTATTGTTGCTGATTCCATGACAGGTAAATCTATTCGTGCCCTTGCAGCTTACAGAGGTGACAATCCAATTTATGCCCAGGTTTATGACAAGCAGGTAATGCGGCAGCTCTCTTTATCCTTTGGAGTTTTCCCGGACTTTATTCAATTGGATTCTGACAGTAAACTTGCTTTAAGAAATTCCATATGCACACTATTAAATAAGAAACAGTTTGAAGATGATTCCCTGATTATAATTCTTGCGGGAAGTTTTGGTATCAAGCAGGGAGCATCCTATATTGAAGTGAGTACAGCTTTGAATTTTAAAAATAAATGTATATTATGAAAAAAATGATTGCACAATTTTTGCCAAATTATACAAAATCATAGATCAATGAATAAAAAAACTCTGCTGATCAGATCAAATTGAAAAAAATAAAATCATCACGTCGCTGGCTTATATTGATTGTGGCCGGAACTCTGTTTATCCTGTCGCAGTTTTACCGTTCATCTGTAGCTGTGATCACTCCAAACCTTATCCATGATTTGAATCTTGGCGCTTGGGAACTCAGTACTGTGTCAGCATCATTTTTTTATGCCTTTGCCCTGATGCAGATTCCAGTTGGAATATTTTTAGACAGCATCGGGCCAAGACTTACCATGACCCTGCTCACTTTGATTGCTGTGGCCGGAGCATTCATTTTTTCCATGGGTGAATCCTACTATACTCTGGTTTTTGGCAGAATTTTTTTGGGGATTGGCATGGCATGTAACTTTATGGGTACTTTAAAACTTATCACTATCTGGTTTACGCCAAAACAGTTTGCAACACTCTCTGCTGTGATTGTTTCTACAGGAACTGCCGGTAACATAGCAGCAGCAACACCTCTGGTATTGATGGTTCATGCCATGGGCTGGAGAAATAGTTTTATGACAATGGGTGGATTCACCTTTTTAATAGCGATTCTCTTCTTTTTTGTGGTAAGCGATAACCCTGCTACACAAAAAAACTTAAAACATCAGGCCGTCTCCCGCCCTAGAGTGAGAGATACCATAAAAAGCGCTAAAATACTTTTTTCCCAGAAGGATTTTTGGATAATCTCTTTTTCCACATTTTGTCGTTACGGCATCTATGCTTCGGTTCAGGCATTATGGGCAGGTCCTTATTTAATAAAAGCCAGTGGGCTCTCATCTATCACTGCCGGTAATATTATTTTGCTCATGAGTTTAGGCCTGATAATCGGCAGTCCTTTAAGCGGATATTTATCTGATATTATTTGTAACTCAAGAAAAAAAATTATTATTCCCGGGATATGGGGAATGGTCATAATCTTATTGATCCTTGTATTTCTTCCAGAAGGAACAGGTGAAGTGACTCTTGCTATACTCTTTTTTTGTTTTGGCCTGTTCAGCAGTTCAGGACAGATAATGTATGCCCATATCAAAGAACAAGTGCACCATGAAAATGCCGGAATGGCAATGACAGCAATAAACTTTTTTACCATGGCTGGAGTTGCTGTCTTTTTACAGGGTATGGGTTCCTTGATGAAATTTCTCTATCCTGGAACATCTCTTGGGGTTCCAGCCTTTAAAAGTGCTTTTATATTATGCAGCATCTGTCTTATAATTATTGGTATTAGCTACACTCTGACTAAAGAAACCCTGATCCAAAAGTATAAAGCTTCCTGAAGCAGATAAAAACCACCCTATGAATACAAGTACCACTGATCAGAGTTGGATTACAGTCATTATTGGCAAGAAAAAAGTCAACGCATTTTGAGTAAAGATATTTTTACATGGTAGTGTCAAGAATCTGCTAAATCAAACTAGCCTTTTTTTCAT
>JBDLIV010000202.1:0-4236 GCA_039714675.1 Thermodesulfobacteriota bacterium | reverse complement strand
TTCTTTTTCATATAAAAATTAAGACAGGAGGTGTGTGATAAATAAAGAACATCTAAAAATGTACAGATATTTTCTCAAAGACAGTATCAGAAAAAAAATCAATTTCAGGTTTACTGACCAGAATCAGGGAATTCCTGTCCCCCCAATTGAAAAAAAATGTGTAGATGGCGCAAATTTAATTGACCTGCCTGATCCTGGCATGTGGAAAAATATTCTTAAGAAAGACATCACTATGGCTATAGGTAGCAGACAAAGCCACAGGGTCTATCTTAAAAAAAGCCTCTCCCTGGAAGAGCTTGCCTATCTTTTGTGGTGCACTCAAGGGTTGAAAGGAGAAGTAACCCATGGTCATGCCCATCGTAATGTTCCATCTGCCGGGTGCCGCCACTCCCTTGAAACTTATCTGGCAATCTTTAATGTTGATGGGATTGACTCAGGAATGTACAGGTATCTGCCTCTTTCCCACCAGCTTGTATTTGAATTTTCAGATAAGATGCTGTCGGAAAAAATGATTATTGCTTCTCTGGGTCAGACCTATCCCGGCAAATCTGCAGTGACATTTATATGGGTGGCCATACCCTATAGAATGGAGTGGAGGTATGGACTTGCAGCCCACAAGGTAATTGCCCTGGATGCAGGACATGTATGCCAGAATCTTTATCTTGCCTGTGAGACTATAAATGCTGGTACTTGTGCAATTGCAGCCTATGACCAGGAAGAGCTTGATGAGTTGCTCGGTCTTGATGGTGAAGAAGAATTTGCCATTTATATAGCTTCAGTAGGAAAAGTTAAGACAAAAAGCTGATTTGCGACTAAAAAATATCCTGAAAATCAGGGTTAACCTTGTCACTGATTCTCTTTTTGATTCATATGCATCCCAAAAGCCAGCATCATCTGATTTCTGTCTTCCATTTGCAGAGATGCCTCTAGTCCGCCTGCATCAATATTTATATTTATAGCTTCTTTGGTCATTTTAAGTCCCATGGGGTTTTTACTTGTCATAACCCTGCCAAGTTCAGTTGCGGTTTCAATCATCTGATCTTTTTTAACAACTCTGCTGGCAAATCCCAGGTTCATTGCCTCTTTTGCATACAGCCAGTTTCCGGTTAAAAGAAATTCATTGGCTCTTCCCGAACCAATCAGTCTTGGTAGGAAATAGGAGGAAGCCATATCAGCACCGCCCAGACCAATATTTATATAAGCAGCGCTGAATTTTGCATCTTCTGCCAGAATACGAATATCCGAAGCCATTGCCAGGGAGAATCCAATTCCGGCTGCAGCTCCATGGACACAGCATATAACAGGCTGTGGAATTTTTCTTAAGCCTAACATCACTCTTGATAACCTGGCCTGGGCATTATATGCATCAGCAGGCTGCATGGCAAAAATTTCAGGGCCGAAAGTCTGCATGTCAAGCCCGGCACAAAATCCTTTTGCATTGCCTCCGTCAAGAATAATTACTGAAATGGAGTTATCATACATTCTTGCTTTAATGAATTCTTCAAATTCACAAAGCATTTTTTCATCAAAAGAATTATATTTATCTGCTCTGTTAAACGTCAGGAAACCAATTTTATCTTCTTGTCTGAATTTGATTCTATCCATGGATCAACTCCTTTTTTTATAAAAATCTTATATTTTATTTTGCAGTGATGGAAATCTGGAAGTGTCAGTATGGGGGTAAAATTTAGCTCCGGAAAACATATTCATAAATTCCTGGTTCACATTAAGCTCAATATAAGTAATAGATTTTCTGATTTTCATTACTCTTTCAAATGCATCTGGTTCTTTTAACAAAACCTTTGCACCTCCAAGGGAACTGTTTCCAAGAACTTCAAATGTCTCTACAGGGATATCAGGTAGCATGCCAATTGATATTGCAGAGACTGGATTGATAAATGATCCAAATGTTCCTGCAACATAAAATTTTTCAATATCTTTAAAATCCAACCCGGCAGTATTGCAGACTATTACTTCAAGTATGGTATACATGGCAGCTTTTGAACTTGTTAAGGAGTTTAAATCCACCTGACTTAAGCATATGGACTGGTCACTGCCTGAATCATTTTCATCCACAAGGATAAAATTAATAATGCCATCTTTCTCCATCAACTCTTTTTTGCAATTCTGCTCTAAAAATTTGCCTCTTATATCAATGCGTTTTGATAAAAACAGACTTGCTGCAAGGTCAATCATTCCTGATCCGCATATACCAACAGGTTTTTTTTCATCAATGGTGTGAATTCTCAAATCATTGGAATCAGGATCAACCCATACTTTATCAATCACACCTGGCCTGGCTGTCATACCCATTTTACTGACTCCTCCCTCAAGAGCAGGTCCTGCAGCACCAGCACAGGCTATAAGATACTCTTTACTGCCCACAACAATTTCTGCATTGGTACCAACATCCACCATTAGAGAAGGGGTCTCTTTTTGATCAAGATTGGAAAAAAGAATACCTGATATAAGGTCACCGCCAAAATATGATCCGATATTTGGAAATAAAAATGCCACACCATTTTGATTAATATCAAGGTTTAAACTTTTTGCAGAGAGTGTATCAGGAATATTCACACATGGGATATAAGGTTCTTTGATAATCTCAAAGGATTCAATTCCGAGAAACAGATGGGTCATGGCAGTATTGCCGGCACATGTTACAATATAAATATCTTCATTTATAAACCCATGTTCTTTACACAGTTTTGATATATTCAAATTAACAGCATCAATAACAAGACAGTTGAGTTCATCAAGCCCTTTATCCTGATTTGAATAATGAATCCTGGTCAGGATATCAGGGCCTATGGCTGCCTGGGGATTATCAAAACCTGCCTCACCTGTTTCCTGCCCAGTTTCAAGATCAACTAATGATATGACAATTCTTGTGGATCCGATATCAATTGCTGCCCCGAGAACAGATCTACCAGATACCGGGTCAAGAAGATCAACAAGTATCCATGAACATTGATTCTTAAAAAGAACTGCCTTTGCTTTAAAATTCCATGCCCTCAGATTTGAAGGCAGTTTTTTAAGTACTGGCAAAGGGATTGAAATGTTGTCTATGGATAATTCTTTTTTAAGGCTTTGTTCTAATCTCTGGGCATCTGCTGTATTATCAGTTAAGCTTGGTCTGACAATGGAAATTATACGGACAAAACCTTTGTACTGCATTATTTATGCAGCCCTTCAAGACGCTGTTTTACCTTTGGGAAATAGTTAAGTTCAGTATGTGGTAAAAACAGTGCTCCCATATAATGATCCATATAGGAAGTAGTTGAAGCAAGTTCAAAATTGGTCATCATATTAACAACTTTTGCCACATCACGGCGAAGCGCATTGGTCAGTGAGTTTATCTTGCATCCAAGAAGAGAACCATTGCCCAGATAGGTAACTTTTGCAGGATCAATCTCAGGTAAAAGCCCTATGGTAATTGCACTTTCAAGATCAACATAACTGCCGAATCCACCGGCAAGTATGATTCTTTCAATATCAGTAATTTTAAGTCCTATCTCTTCAAGCAGGGTTAATGCAGCACTGTACATGGCACCTTTTGCCCTGATAAGATTATCAATATCCGGTTCTGTAATGGCAATATCCCTGTCTATCCCATTATCTTTTTCATATACAAGGACATATTCCCATATGTCATCGGTTGTACGAATCCTTGGAGTATCAAGGGATCGATCAAACTTGCCCCGGGAATCAATAACCCCTGTTTCCAGAAGTTTAGCCACAAGTGTAATCAATCCTGAACCGCAGATACCTTTTGCCTTTTTATTTCCAACAGTTATGATCATGGGTTCCAGAGTGTCCGGATTGATGGCAAAGTCTTCAATTGCTCCCTTTGCTGCTCTCATGCCAAACTTTACTCCACCGCCTTCAAAGGCAGGACCTGCAGAAGCAGCTGTACAGACCATCCAGTCTTTATGACCTATAACGATTTCAGCATTGGTCCCAATATCCATATATAATGTAAGCTCTTCAGATCTGTATAGACCAGAAGCCATGACTCCTGCAATAATATCTCCGCCGACATAACTTGAAACTCCAGGATATATCAATGCTATGGTGTGATCGGCAAGAGCTATTCCAATTTCATGTGCATGAAAGGGTGGGTACACAATACATGCAGGCACATAAGGGTCTCTGCGAATATATCTTGGATCAATCTTAAGCAGCAGCTGTGTCATGGTGGAGTTACCTGCAAGGGTAATGGTTGTCACTTCATCT
>JBDLIV010000201.1:0-4251 GCA_039714675.1 Thermodesulfobacteriota bacterium | reverse complement strand
TACCGCTCTGTATTATTGTGCGGTGCAGGAAGATTTTTTGAGAAAAAGACTTTTATGGTCAAAGGTTCTGACAGCGTTGCCACAACATCTCTGCTGGCAGGTGAGAGTGAGTAGATTTTATCCCTTGTCAGGTCTGCTCTGAAAAATAGAGTAACACCAACTATATTTACAAGGATAATTACTGCAATATATAAAATAAATTTGAAATATTTCTCTTTTGTTGAAAACTTGCCCATTGTTACTCCTTAGTTCTTTTCATGCATGACAATATAGGTTGAAAAAATGGAAATAACCACCACACTTATAAAGTAAAGAATATCCCTTGAATCAATAACTCCTCTGGAAATATTGGAAAAGTGTGAACTGGCGCTGATGAATTCTATGACAGAAATTATTTTTTCAGGTATAAAAAACAGAAGCTTGTCAAGAATTGTTAAAATAAAGCAGAGGGCGCAGCCGATAATAAAGGCAATTATCTGGTTGCGGGTAAGAGATGAGGCAAAAAGCCCGAGAGAACAGTAGGCTGCAGCAAGAAAAATAGCTCCGATATATCCACCGATTACAGGCCCTGGATCAATTTCACCAATAAATGATATAAAAACAGGATATGAAATGGTTGGAATAAGCATTGAAGCTGTAAAAAGTGTGGCAGCAAAAAATTTACCCAGGGCAATATCTGTAAAAGATACCGGCATGGTCAAAAGGGTTTCATATGAACCCACATTTTTCTCTTCGGAAAAAAGCCGCATGGTAATGGCTGGAATAATAAAAGAGAAAGTAATGGGGAGCAGGGAAAAGAAGTCCCTTAAATCTGCCCGTCCAAAAATAAAAAATGTGGAAAAGAAGAACCAGCCCGTGACAATCAGAAACAGGGAGATTACAATATATGCAATGGGTGATATGAAATAATCCTTAAATTCTTTTATGGCAATTGTTTTAATTTGTCTCATCTCTAACCTCCCTTGTCAGTTCCTGGAATATTTTTTCAAGGGCCTGGGATTCTTTTGCAAGTTCAATAATTATCCAGTCAGTCTCTTTTATTTTAAGATAGATGTCTGATCTGAAATCTTTATCATCAGCACTTGATATCTCAAAAGAGAGAGTATCTTTTTCAGCAGTTTCAATATTTTTAACATCTTCAATGCTCTTAACTTTAATTGCCGGATCAATACTTTCCAGCAAAGTTTTTGCATCATCTTTCAGAGCCCCTTTAAGGGAGAGTTTAATAACAGAGCTTTGCTTGGCACTGAGTTTAAGGCTGGCAGTTGTATCATCTGCAACCACTCTTCCTTTATTAATGATGGCAATTCTGTCACAGGTTGCTTCAGCTTCACTTAAAATATGGGTTGAAAAAATTATGGTTTTTTCTTTGCCTATTGTTTTAATGATATCCCGTATCTCAGCAATTTGATTTGGATCAAGACCTGAAGTGGGTTCATCCAGGATCAGAATTTCAGGATCTGTCATCATTGCATGGGCAAGACCTACTCTTTGTTTCAAGCCCTTGGAGAGATCGGCAATGGGCTGTGCCATGATGGAAGAGAGTCCACAAAGATCAGAGAGTTGTAAAAATCTGTCATGGCGCGTCTCTTTATCATGAAGCCCTTTTATTCTCGCAATATATTCAAGGTAATCATAAACCAGCATATTATGATAAAGTGGGGCAGATTCAGGCAGATAACCAATAAGAGATTTTATTTTAATGGTATCTTCGGGCATTTGAAAATCTTTTATCTTTATTGTGCCTGAATCAGGTTTGAAATATCCTGTTAACATTCTTAAAGTGGTTGTCTTTCCGGCACCATTGGGACCAAGCAGGCCGAGAATTTCACCTTTTTGGATTGTCATGCTGATATTATCAACAGCACAAAAATCTTTAAAATACTTGGTCAGATTTTGAACTTCAATCAAGGTTTCCTCCTGTAGTATTATATCCTGTATAGTATATATAGATATGAGATTTGAGATACTCAAATCGTAAATTAGATTTTAAAATATTAAAACTCCTCGAGAACTCTGCTTTTTTCTAAAAATTTCGTCAGCTCTTCCTGGGTTCTTTCACAAGCAGACACGGCTTTTTCCATATGTTTGCAAAAAGGATCATTTTTACCAAGAAGATTTGCTGCCTTAGTATAAAGTGTTTTTCCCCGGTTAAAATGATCAATGATGTTTTTCTGCAATATTTTTCTCTCCTTATGCCTTGCTTTTTCAGCTATGATTATGGATTCAAGCTTTTTGATGGAGTATTCAACAAGGGCATCCCGGGGTGTGTTATAGGCCTGGGAAATAGCTTCAAGGGCTTCTATTGTTTTACGGCTTAATACATATGTTTTCTGTGTTCTCTGGATCTTTTGAAATTGTCTCAATTTAATGGTTTTTGCAAGGTTGTCCAAAGCATCAAGGTCGTCTATAATATGATCAAAAAGAGATTTTTGCTTAATGCCGAGATGAATGGCAACAAGCCCGATGGAGTCAATGGCTTTCTGTGAAAGCTTGAATGTTGCCCTGACAGATTGTTTTCCCCTTAAATCAAACATTGTTGAACTGATTGTTGAATTCGGGAATTGTTCGTCTATTTTTGACATAAAGACCTCCTATTTCATTGTAACAATCATTGCTCAAATGATTCATGATCAAATTTGTTTCATTCAAAATAGTAATGAAACTATATTTTGCTTTGAATTTTACAATAAAAAAGTATGATAATCAATAGAAAACTGGGGTAAATTTCAAAGATTACTGAAAAATAATCTTATGGTTAAAAGCAAACAAGATCAAGGCATAAAACAAAGCTGCCTGCAAGAAATATCGGCTCTCTGCCCGATGGTCTGAATTCAGGATCTGTTCTGTCATCATCATAGCATCTTGATTCCACGGCAAAGACTATAATGCCATGCTCCTCTGGGACCTTTCAATAATAATTTTATGGATGTAGAGAGCAGCTATTATAAGTCCTCCACCTATGATGAGGTTGGCGTAATTAATATTTTGGCCCCAGAGCAAAAAATTGACGATGAGCCCTAAAGGGACTACGGCGTTGTTCATAATGGCAAGAATTCCAGAATCTACCTGTGTGGCTCCTCTGTTCCAGAGAAAATATCCTAACCCTGAAGCTACCACTCCCAACCATATCAGTACTGCCCACTGTGTGACGTCAGGTGTGATCTTGGCTGTGTTGCCAAAGAGCAGGAATGCCACTGCAGAGATTGCCAGAGCCCCAAAGTGAAAGTAGCCAAAGATCGTGGATTGTTTGATATCCTTGAGTTCGTCATTCTCCAACAGTTTTTTATAGAGTACCTGTCCTAAAGCAAAGCAGATATTGGCTCCCTGTACCATCATGAATCCAGTGAAGAATCCTTCATTGATATGTGAGGATTTGATCACATAAGCCCCTGTTACAGCAAGACCTGCTGTGAGGAGATAAAGGGGGTTGAACTTACCTTTGAGCAGGTCATAGATGACAGTCACATACAGAGGGGTAAAGATCGTAAAGAGCAATACTTCCGGCACAGAGAGGAAGAGAAAGGATTTGTAGAAAAAGATATACATCATCCCGATTTGGATGATACCGATACCCATGATTTTAAGTTTAAATATGTTGGGCAGTCTGAAGTTGGTAAAAGGGATGAATATCAACGAAGCAAATGCCACACGGATCAGCACTGCAAAGTAGCTATCAAGCTTGCCGGCAAGATATACACCGATAAAAGAAAACGAAAATGCCCATATAAATGTCACCAGAGATAAAAGTCTCATCTTTATCCTTTTTTTCTAAATTAGTCGTTAATTGAATTTTTATGTATGAAAACAATCTCCATAGATTATTTTTTGTGTTTTTCCTGTCTTATCTTTAATAATTAAAGTACCGGTCTCATCAACATCAATGGCAATCCCTTCAAAAACTTCTGTCAATGTTTCAATTCTGACTTGGCTTCCAATGGTTGAGGTCATTTCTTTCCACTCTTTGATGATTTTTTGGGTGTCTAAGGTTTGAATCCGGGTTTCAAAATCAGCAAGAAAGGTTTCTAAAATCAATTTTCTTGAAAAATTTTTATTTAAAACATCCTTTAAAGAGATGGCTTTTGGTTCATGTTTTTGAGGTCTGTTATTAATATTTATTCCAATACCAATATTAATATATTCTACCATATCCCCGCGGGTGGCCATTTCAGAGAGAAGCCCTGCAAGCTTGTTTCCATTTAATAAAAGGTCATTTGGCCATTTAACATAGACATCTATATCAAACAGCTG
>JBDLIV010000200.1:0-4269 GCA_039714675.1 Thermodesulfobacteriota bacterium | reverse complement strand
GTATAACCCGGGATATATGGATCAGCTGAGAGAACTTCGTCTAATAGTTTGTCATGAAGCTTTCTGTCAAACATCATTCGAGCATACATTTTTGCAAAGATAACTTTAACCATAAGGTTTTTCCCCTGGGAAATTTCTATGGCCTTATTAAAAAAAAGCTTGGCTTTTTCTGGTTTTCCACCAACGGCAGGTGGCAGCAAGCCTGCCAATGTTCCAAGATAAAGGTATGCTGCCCCATCTTTATAGGTTTTGTCAAGCTCAATCACTTTTTGCATTATCAGCTCAATGGAAGATATGTCAGCAATGGCATTAAAATCATTTTTATTGACCATTATCCAGCCTGCCCAGGCATGGCCTAAAGTGAAAAGCGCTGGAACATCTTCTTGTTTTATATTTGAAATTATTGTTTCAAGCTCTTTAAATGTTTTGGATTTAAGCATACAGGCATCATGGTTTTCAAGGCAGATTGCTCTTGTTGCATAATCCAGTGCTTTGTCAGCCATTTTCTTTGATCTGGCAATATCTTTTACAAACAGGTCAGCATATGAAGTGTATAACAGTGCAGCATTACGTAACAGGTTTGTATTCTTCGGATCTTTATATATCAAGGAGTCAATCATTAAAAGATACGCTGGAGCACCATCTTTTACCGTGAAAAGATCATCACTGTTTAAAATGCTTGTGGAAAGATGGTTCATCATGTCTGATGTGGCAGAAGAGATGACCAAAGAACATCCTGATGAGAAAAATAAAGTTAATAGGCAACAAGCAGACATTAAAAATTTTTTAATATTAATGTTCATTATAGCAAATTAACTTGTATGGTAAAAAAAAGCAATAGACGTCCTTTAAACCCTTCGATTTTTGAAAGGAGGCGTTTAAATAATATTTGCATTATGTCACAGTCTGTCGACATTCTGCTACATAATACTAAATTATCTGTTCTGCAACGGCTTGCTGGTATCGTCTTATTCCAAGTTTTCGCATTCTTGAAGCAAAGGTTGATCTGTTGATTCCGGATGCTTTGGCAGCCCAGGTGATATTCCAACTGTTTTTTTCTAAAAGTGATTGTACATACTCTTTTTCCAATTGGGGCCAGGTCATATTGCTTAGATTGCTGATAAAGTTATTGGCATCTTTTTCAGTGGTTGTTCCAAGAGCGCCAAAAGGATCAATGTCTGGATTCTGCTCTCTCACATGAAGGGGGATGTCTGCCAGTTCAATATAATCATCCTGTGCTGTTACAATGAGATATCGGATAAGGTTTTCAAGTTCCCTGATATTTCCGGGCCATGCATAAGATACCAGAGACTGCATGGCATCTGTTGTCAGTTTTTTCTCCATGGTTCCTGCTTTTACAGACTCTTTTTCAAGAAAATGTTTAACCAGCAGAGGAATATCCTCACGCCTCTCTTTTAACGATGGCAGATGGACCGGCAGTACAGACAAGCGGTAGAAAAGATCCTGACGGAAACTGTTTTCAGCAATCATCTGCTTGATATCTTTGTTGGTTGCTGTGACAATCCTGACGTCAATATGCCTCACACTTGTTTCGCCAAGGGGCTTGATCTCATTTTTCTGGAGTACTCTGAGCAGACTTGCCTGGATACTCATGGGCATATCTCCGATCTCATCAAGAAAAACTGTTCCTCCATCAGCAGCCTCAAATAACCCCATTTTGTCACTGTTCGCACCTGTAAACGCCCCTTTTTTATAGCCAAACAATTCACTCTCCAGAAGTGTCTCAGGAATTGCACTGCAATTTTGTACAAGAAAGGGCTGATTTTTTCTGGCACTTGCTTTATGAATTCTTTCAGCTACCAACTCTTTTCCTGTGCCGCTTTCGCCTGTTATAAGGACATGAAATTCAGTATCAGCATAGCTTTTTACAAGATTCAGGCATTGTTGGAAACTTCTGCTCTGACCTATGATTAGACTCTTCTTTTTTGACTCTTCCAGTGCTGTCTTGAGGCTCAGTGCTTTTTGTCTTTCATTGTTATATAAAATCGCATTGCTCAAAGCTATGGAACTTATATCCACAAGGTTTTGAAGCTGTTCAAGATATTGTTTATCAAGATTAAAACTGGTTTTGTCAGGGGTTGTATCAATTATTTGAACTGCTCCATAAACGTTTTTATCCCTGAAAAAAAGAGGAAAACAGAGAATTAGACTGCTTTTGACACTGAATTTTTTTTCAACCTCTTTATAATGACGCCTGTCGCTTTTTGTCTCTGCCACAGTCATTTTTTTATTTTCAATCACCCATCCAACAATACTTGGACGCTGTATATTAAGAGAGATTCCTTTGATCTGGTCTGCCTCAGCTCCGGCTGCCTCAACACACAAATATCTGTCCTCTTTTTTTATCCATATTGATCCCCTTTGAACATTCTGGATTTTTAATAGGGAATTAAGGAACTTTTTCTGTAAAGCCTCTGGATTGAGTTCCTTGAAAAGTTCAAGATTGGATTGAATCATGGGCCCTCCATAGCCAAGTGATTAAATATAATAATTTTGATTAAATATAAATATTATCAGTGAAATAAAAATAGTATTTATATTAAAACAAAACAATAAACTCCTATACTATTCAATATGCCTAATAAATTCACTAAGATCAAGCATTATTTTAATATATAGGCAAAAACACGAAATTAATTAAATTTAGTTAGTATTGAAAGGTATTATGACTACCTGGGGCATTATCTCTTCTTTAACAAACTATATATTTAATGTTTGCACACCTCATATATGGATAGTTTTGTGAGCATAAAGCTCCTCTACGAGCCATTCAAACATGGATTTTACTGCCCTTTACATTAAGGAATATGGATCAACATCCACCATTATCCTGATTCCTGAAGAAGGTTTTGCTTGAGGATGATCCATCATTGATGTTATCAGGCCATTGATTGATTTTGAAGAAGCGCTTTTCACAAGAATCTGCCACCTGAACTTAGAGGAAATTTTTTGAATGGGGGCCTCAATGGGGCCTAAAATTTGAATCATATTTTCTTTTTTATCTTTTGCAAGCACTGACTTGAGAACCTGAGCAATATTTTCTGCAAAGGTTTTTACCTTAAGAGCATTGTTCCCGGAAATTTTCAGTTGAACCATTCGTGAAAAAGGCGGATACATCAAAGCTTTTCTAAAAGGCACTTCGTTTTGAAAAAATTCAAGAAAATCCTGCTGTCTTGCGGCCTGTATGATAAAATGGTCTGGATTATAAGTCTGCATGATCACTTTCCCTATGGTGCTGCCTCTTCCTGCACGGCCTGCAACCTGGGCCAGAAGCTGAAAAGTTCTCTCTCCTGCCCTGAAATCAGGAAGGCTTAAGGAGAGATCGGCACAAATCACTCCCACCAGGGTGATGGAAGGGAAATCATGACCCTTGGCAAGCATCTGGGTCCCCACAATAATATCCACATTCTGGTTTTTGATGCTTTTTAATATCTTAATGGCAGCACCTTTCCGGGATGTTGAATCCTGATCCATCCTGGCAAGTCTTGCATCGGGAAACATGGCTTTAAGCATGGATTCTATTTTTTCAGTGCCAAACCCCAGGGGTTTGATTTTTGATGATCCGCATTCCGGGCATTTGACATTAACTGAGCGCCCAAACCCGCAAAGATGACATTGATACTCATTATGCCTTTTATGGAGCGTCATGGTTATATCGCAAAATTTACAGGAGAGTGATTTCCCGCAGTCCATGCAGACAGGAAATGTTGCAAATCCCCTTCTGTTCAAAAAAATCAATGCCTGATTTCCCTTTTCAAGGCATGCTCTGATTCCTCTGGCAAGTTCAGGAGTTATGATCCTTTCATATCCTCTCACATCCTTATATTTTTTTAAATCCACAAGGGTTATCTCTGGCAAAGAATGTCTGTTGATACGGGTTTTAAGTTTTAACTCTTCAAATCTTTTTAACACAACGTTTTGATAAGACTGGACAGAGGGTGTGGCTGATCCAAGAATTACAGGGCAGTCGTTTAATTTTGCCCGGACAATGGCAAGATCCCGCGCATTGTATCTAAGTCCGCTCTCCTGTTTATACGAAGTATCATGCTCTTCATCCACAATAATTATCCCGATATTTTCAAATGGTGCAAAGAGAGCAGACCTTGCTCCAATGACAATACTTACTTTTTTTAAGGAAATCTTACGCCACTGATCCAGCAGCTCTCCTTTGGTCAGTGAAGAGTGAATCACTGCTATTTTTTCACCAAACCTTGCCCTGAAGCGTCTTTCCGTCTGGGAAATCAGGGA
>JBDLIV010000199.1:0-4270 GCA_039714675.1 Thermodesulfobacteriota bacterium | reverse complement strand
TGGTACCGGAGGCGAGACTTGAACTCGCAAGGACACAAGGTCCGGAGGATTTTGAATCCTCTGCGTCTACCAATTCCGCCACTCCGGCATGAATTTGCGTGCTGCTGAAAATCAAGCTGAATTTAAGGGAAAACTTAAAATTTGTCAAGGATTTCATTGATACTTTGTGCAGATATTTCTCCCTGCCTGATAATATTAATTTTTGAAGCAGTGACATCTACAATAGTTGTTCCCATGCCTCCTTTGACTCTTCCTGCATCCAATATCAAGTCTGCATGATCAATAATGGAAGGGTCAAGTTGATTGATCTGGCTGCAGCCTTTGTGCCCGGAGAGGTTTGCGCTGGTACCTGTTATGGGAGATTTGAGATATTTAACAAGGGCTTTTGCAACAGGGTGGGCTGGAATCCGTATGCCTATTTTTGCTGTATTGGCAGTTAAAAGTCTGGAGACACTCTTTTTTGCCTTAAATACAATGGTAAGGTTTCCAGGCCAGAATGCATCCATGAGCAGTTGGGCAGATTCGGGAATGGATTTGACAAGACCTAAAAGTTGCTCCTGGTCATTGATAAGGAGAAGAAGAGGATTATTAACAGGCCTTTTTTTTAAATGAAAAACTTTTAGTATAGATTTTTCTTTTAAGGCATTGACTGCTACTCCGTAAAGGTATTGAGCCGGAAATATCACTACTCCACTGTTCTGGATGATCTTTCCGGCTCGTTCTATAATATCAGTTTCAGGATTTGTTGAATCAACAGCAACTATATTTTTTTTGTCATGCAAATGATTTTGCCTTTTTTTCAACTTTGTCTGCCATCTCCTGTTTAAAGGCTGCAAGTTTTTCTGCTATTGCAGGGTCTGAAACTCCAAGGATCTGGGCTGCAAAAATACCAGCATTGTGGGCACCTGATTTTCCGATTGCCATGGTGGATACTGGTATTCCAGGAGGCATCTGCACAGTTGCAAGCAAAGAATCCATACCCTGGAGTGCTGATGAATCTATGGGGACTCCAATGACAGGCAGTGTGGTGTGAGCTGCAATTACACCTGCAAGATGGGCTGCGTGGCCGGCACCGCAGATAAGCACTTTGATACCTTTTTCCTTTGCTTCAATGGCAAGTTTACTTGCTTTGTCAGGGGTTCTGTGGGCAGAAGAGACAGTAACATAATATGGAATATCAAATTTCTTTAAAATAGAGAGGGCTTTTTCCATGACAGGAAAGTCTGAATCACTTCCCATGATAACTCCCACCTGTGGTGGTATGGAGAGCCTTTTCAAGGCTTTTGCACCAATATCTTTGCGAAGAAAATGTTTGTTAAATGAGATTTTTGAGCAGGCTTCATAGGCTCTGTCAATGGCTTGTTTAACATTGTCTCCAAGGGATGTCACTCCAAGGACTCTTCCACCTGAGGTGACAACTTTATTATCTTTTAAGGCAGTTCCTGCATGAAAGACAATAGTATCTTTAACTTTGCCTGCTTTATCAAGGCCTGAAATCTCTTCTCCGGTATCATATGAGCCTGGATATCCACCTGAAGAGATTACAACACACATGGCAGCCCTTGGATCTATTTTTGTGGAATAATTATGCAGGGTGCCGTCACAGCATGCTTCCATCAGAGGTACAAGGTCATTTTCCAGTCTCATGAGAATAGGCTGTGTTTCTGGATCACCAAGTCTTGTGTTAAATTCAAGGACTTTTATTTTGTCCTGATCCACCATAAGGCCTGCATAGAGGATGCCTTTAAAAGGTGTGCCTTCTTTAGCCATCCCTTCTACTGCAGGAATCATGACTTCTTTCATGGCTTTAACTCTCAGCATGTGATCCAGTACAGGTGCAGGAGAATAGGCTCCCATCCCACCGGTGTTGGGGCCTTCATCATTATCAAAAATTCTTTTATGATCCTGGGATTCCGGCAGAGGCAGAATAGTTTTGCCATCTGTTAAAGCAATAAAGGAGGCTTCTTCTCCCTTAAGACACTCTTCCACTACCACAATTTTACCTGCATCTCCAAAGGCATTATCTTTGAGCATGGAATCAATGGCTTCATCTGCCTCATCAAGAGTTGAACATATAATCACACCTTTGCCTGCTGCAAGTCCGTCTGCTTTAACCACACAGGGTGCGCCAAGGGCTCTGGCATAGGTTTTGGCTTTTCCTGCATCTGTAAAGGGTTTTCCCATGGCACAGGGAATATCATATTTAAGCATATGCTGTTTTGAAAAATCCTTGCTGCCTTCAAGTCTTGCTGCAGCCTTACTCGGACCGAAAACTTTGAGTCCATTCTCTTCAAAAACATCTGCAATCCCGTTTACCAGGGGGCCTTCAGGGCCCACTACTGTCAGATCAATTGTATTTTCCTTTGCAAAGGCAGCCAGAGCGTCAATATCTTCTGCACCTATAGATACAGACTCAGCAAGTTCGCTTGTTCCGGCATTTCCAGGGGCACAATAAATTTTTTCCACTAAAGGGCTTTTTGATATTTTCCATACCATTGTATGCTCACGGCCACCACCTCCTACTACTAAAATTTTCATTTATGATCTCCTTAAATTTATTTTTTTGTGTTCTTGAATTGCAAGCTCTATTAGTTTGTCGAGAAGTGTTGTAAAAGAGTATCCCCCTACTTTGGCAGACTGTGGATAGAGACTTGTTGCAGTCATGCCCGGAATTGTATTGGTTTCAAGAACCTGTAATTCACTGTTGCAAAGTATAAAATCTGTTCTTGAATATCCTTTTAGAAAAAGGGCATTATGCGCTTTTCTGGCAAGCTGTTGAACCTTTTTTGTTGTGCTGTCATCAATACGGGCGGGACAGATCTCATTTGTCTCTCCGGCAACATATTTTGCATTGTAATCAAAAAATTCATGACCCTCTCCCGGGATTATTTCAATAACAGGCAGTGCTTCAAGATCATCATTACCAAGGACTCCGCAGGTCAGTTCAACTCCTTTGATGTATTTTTCAACAATAATGGTGTCGTCATGCTGAAAACCTAATTTAAAAGCATCTTCAAGGTCAGTTTCATCTTTGACTATGGTCATTCCAACACTTGAACCGGCACAGGCCGGTTTTATCACCAATGGCAGGTTCAGTGTCTCCACAACCCTGGAAGTATTGATCTCTTCATTCATGGAAAAAGCAAGATAGGAAGGGGTTGGCACCTCTGCATTATCATAAAGCTGTTTGGCTGTAAGTTTATTCATTGCCACGGAACTTCCAAGGACGCCTGCGCCCTGATAGGGAATATCAAGCAGATCCAAAAGTCCCTGTACCGTTCCATCTTCTCCAAAGGGGCCGTGCAGGATAATCAGGGCTGCATCAATGGAGTCTGCATCAATTACAAGTTGTTTTAAATCGGTTTTTGGATCATAGCGGGTAATATCATATTTATCCTTATCAAGTGCATCCAATACCTGTTTGCCGCTGTTAAGAGATACTTCTCTTTCCGATGAGACTCCCCCGGATAAAAGAGCCAGTTTGATTTTTTCCATAATAAACTCCTTTTAAATTTGTTTATCCTTGCAAAATATCCTGTTTTGCCTTTTCAAATTCCTCTTTGTCCATAAGATTCTCTTTTTTAAAGAGTTCTTTCAACCTGAAAATTTTTTGTTCTTTCTTATTGATACCATTTTCAATCATGGGAGTACTTGACTTATTTAAAGCATGATGTTCAATCAGTGTCTGCTGATTTGTTTCAGGTGCTATCTTAAAAGAGGCCATCCCACCAAGAAACTTGACTTCAACCTCCCTGTTCTGGAATTGCGGCATGGATAGAACCTCTTTTATATCTGCTGAATTTTTTTTCATGCGTTGATAAAGAATCCAGACAGTTGCAGTGATCAGAATACCAAGTCCTCCCATTATCCATGGCAGATATTGATACATCCCTTTAAACAGAATAATGATACTGCCTATCACGGCAAGTAAAACAACATGCAGCAGCAAAATAACTGAAGCTGTAAAGATGCCTTTAAAAAGTCCCATTTCATTTTGGTTTTTGAAAGTCATGATATTTTTTTAATAAGACAACTTTGGTATTCATTTGATAATACGGGGGAGCAGGGTCTATCCCCCCTTGTTATGCTTAATTTGGTTAAAAGGTAATTAAGTTTTTTTTGAATTTTAGCTCTTTTGGGAGAATCAATTTGAGCTGTTTCAAGCAAATGTTCAGTTTGGGTTATCTTTTTTTTAAGTTCAACTTCCGGGGGAAGAAAGCCGGCATTTTTCAGTATTTTATGGGCAAGCCGTAAATCACTGGGGACATTC
>JBDLIV010000198.1:0-4285 GCA_039714675.1 Thermodesulfobacteriota bacterium | reverse complement strand
AAGACAACCTGGATCGGAACAGGTCTGTGAAGATTGTTTCTCACACAATAGGTTTTTTGAAAGAAAAGAGTGCAGTCAGGATTCATATATGGATTCTGGCAATAAAAAAAATAAAATCGTGCCACCTTGTTTTAGAACCTCTTTCCTCTGTCATTATTTTGACGTTTTATCATAGTGATTGACATTATCTCCTTGTAATTATTTCCATAATTTTCAATCCACTGTTTAAAATAAAATATTTTGCAAGTTTTGCAGAGTATATTTATAGTTGCCTTTAAAGCATTCTTTTTATTGTGATATCTTTGCCCTTTAGTAATGTAATGCTTTTGGCACAAGGATTGCTTTGCCATATATAGAGTAATAATATTTAACCCTATACAGTGATGAAATTATGAGTGAAATATTATCACAAGACGAAGTTGGCAGTCTGTTATATGGATTGGATTCAGGTGAAGTTGAAACTGAAAAAGATATTGAAAAACCTGAACCTGTTGCTTTCATGTTTTTTATATAGTATTGAACTATTGCTATGTATAATACAAACAAAATATCAGGTACCTGGATAGGTAAGGAAAAAGAGCACAGGAAAGCTTATCGAAGAAAAACCATTGCTCATGTTGTCTTTTCAGGCGACACTGGATTTTCAGATAATGCAGAATTACACGCCTTTGATCTAAGCCTGGACGGTGCTTTGCTTGTGGACGGAACAGTTCCTCCATTAGGCAGCCATGTCAATGAGGCGGTTTGCAATGGGTGATAAACGAAAACATATCAGGGTGTCCCATGAAAATAGAGTGAATTTTGTAATGAAGGGACACACATTTGCTGGGAAGTCTATTGATATCAGCAGAAGCGGAATGCTGGTTTTGGTAGATACCCCGGAGCCGCATCTTGCTGTGCAGAGTGTTTCCTTTAATCTGCCCAATTTATCGGAACAGCTTCATATACCATGCAAAACAATATGGATAAATAAAAATAATGGTTATGATCATGAGCATGTTTTAGGAATAGAATTTTCCCATGCAATCGAAGCTCAGGTTAGACTTATTGATACCTTTGTAAGGGATTTTATCCAGACAAAATTGATAAATGACCATGGATCGGCTGAGCAACGGAAGATCCCCCGTACCACGTGCCTTCTTACTGAAATTTTCAGCAAGAAAAAAAATCTTTCTATTGCTTCAATAGAAAATATTTCCCCTGAAGGCTGCCTTTTGAATTTCAAAGGTGACCTTTGCTCAAACGATAGGATTGATCTTGAATTTTACCTTCCCAATGATACAAGAAAGCTCGAATCCAGTGGTATTATAACCTATGTAAGCCAAAATTGCTTTAAGGATATAAATAGTGCAGGAGTGGTATTTACCAATATTAATGAGATTGACCAGAAAAGAATATATAATTTTATTGTCAGCACGGCTTCAAACTCATCATTAAAAGCCCTGCAGGAAACAATTTCAAAAAAAGGAATCAGAGAAAATTATCAAATTACCAACCCGGAAAAAATAGATACGATTTTAAAGCATGCTATGAAAGAGAATGTTTTTCTGAATATTTTATTTGAAGATAATCAGAAAATGGTTGAATTAAATATTAATAAAGTAAATATCAAAGATCAGGTGTTTATAACCTCAAGTCGGAAGCAAATATGTAATCTTGTGTTAAACAAAAATCATTATTCCTATGTCTCTTTTTATTTCAAGGGTGGCAGTTATTATTTTAAAACAAAACTTGTCAAGTCGCATAATAACAGCTTAATATTTGCATTCCCGCTTATTTTGTATCAGACTGAAAAGAGAGCGTATACCAGGGAATTCTTTAGTGATAATACAGATATTTCCATTAACCTGGATGAAAGATCGGGTCGACTGGTTCAGGGTAGACTGGTTGATATCAGCAGCCGCGGTTTTTTGTGCGAGTTTGCGCTTGATAAACGGATTGAGAATTCGATCAAGTCAGGACAGGCAGTTTATTATAGTCTAAATAACAATTATGGTCTGGATTCATACGGAGAGATACGTCATATAACAAAAAGGAACATACCCAATGGGGGCCGGGTGCTCCAAATTGGTGTTGAAGCTGGTATCAAACGTTCCGATTATATATTTAAAAGATTCCAGCCTTCTATATGGAAGAGACAAAATATATATCAGAAAAAGCTTTCATCAATTGTAAAACAGATGATTACTTCTAAGTTTGTTACCTATCAAAACAGCGCTGGTAAAAAAATTGCAGCATTCCTTAATTATACCCGTCAAGGTGCCAGGGCTCCGGTTGTTATTCTTCCGCCTGCTTTTGGTAAAAAAAAGGAAACTTTATCACCCCTTGTATCCACTTTGATTGCAAATTATCGCCGCTTAAATAAAGATATAATAACCATAAGGTATGATGGGGTTAACCGGCCAGGTGAAAGTTATAATGAGGAGATGCTTCCAAAACGGGGTTATGAAATGCTTCACTATAAAATCACTCAGGGCCTGGATGATTTAAAATCAACTATCCATTATGTGTATAACAATCCTGTTTTCAGGCCCAGTATGGTGATCCTGGTTGCATTCAGCATGTCAGCTCTGGATGCCCGCAAATTTATTATTGATCAGAAAAAGGAAAAGGTTGATTATCTGATCAATGTTATGGGCGCCACATGCGGACAGAGTTCCTTTGGCAATGTAATGGGCGGTATGGATATCATTGGAAATTCAAAAATTGGTATTCGAAATGGATTGTCCGGGGTGTTAGGCCATCTTCTGGATGTGGATAGTATTGCAAAGGACCTTATTGATGATAAATATGCGTATATCACAGATGCCCGGCTGGATATGTCAAGGATTTCTATCCCTGTGACATGGATATATGGGAAGTATGATAGATGGGTCCCGAAGAATGAGATAACAGATATCATGAGTGTTAAAGCCGATGGTATGCGGGAAGTGATTGAAATACCAACAGGACACAACCTTCGTTCAAGTGATGATGCCATAAAGACATTTAAGCTGATAACAAAATTAATTTATCGTATGCAGTATAATAAAGATATCAAGCCGATTGCTCCCGACAAAAAAAATATGGTTAAGCTTATTACCTATGAAAGGGAGAGACTATACAATACTGAAGAATTTAAACCCGATGATTATTGGAAGAATTATCTTATTGGTAATGGCAGTAATCTGGGCTATGATTTTTATAAGAATATTAAGGAATTTAGAGAATTTCTCACGCTTCAAAGCAAGCTTATAGGACTGGAAAATGGAGAGGTGTTTGCCGATATAGGCTGTGGTACGGGTCTCTTTATTGAGAATATGCTTTTGACCCTTGCAGATCAGGGGGAAAATATTAATGATACGCATCTCGTGTTGGTAGATCTTGTTCAAGAAGCTCTGGATAAATCAAAAGCCAAATGCGAAAAACTTTTTCATTCATACAAATCACTTCTTCCTCAAACAACTGAATTTACCCAGATGGATCTTGATCCTAATCGACTGATTCCAGTTGAAAAATTTATAAAAGATTCAACACTTGATTTCAACTTTTTGAGAAATCGAATTGATGGATTGGTGAATGTAACAATTGATCAATTGTTACAAAAGGCTTCAGAAAGGCTCTATCATATAATGAGGGGTCCAATCTTAACTCATGAGGATCGCTCTTATTTAAAAGACAACTTTAATAATGAAGATTATGAAACCCTTGTAGAGTTTAACCGGGCTGCAAGATTTATCAATAAAAATTTAATTGCTCAGGATATGGCAAATGAAAAATATGTTCATCAAGGACTGATCAATAATGAAGATTACATGGATATTCGGACCGATGATATCATCTTTAATCGGCTGAATTTCAGTAATAATGGCCTTGATTTACATTTAAATTTCAATTCAAATTATTTTAATAAAATTGCAGCAAGCCTTTTTATTTCATATCTCTACAATCCCGATGATATTATTTATGAATTTTACAGGATGCTGAAACCCGGCGGTCGATTGCTGGTTTCATCAATGAAGCCCGATAGTGACATATCCTTGATTTTTACCGATTATATTTATAAGGTTAAGCAGTTTGACATGGAAGATACGGAAATCAAAGATCAGGATATGAACTTAACAGCTGCCAGAGCTATGTTAAACGAGGCTGCAGCTCTCTTTGAACTGGAAGAGGATGGATACTTTAAATTTTATTCAGATGATGAGCTTGTCTCCATGCTTGAAAATGCCGGTTTTGTAAATATAAAGGTAACATCATCCATGGGTAAGCCGGAACAGGTTGTGATAGTTACCGGAGAAAAACC
>JBDLIV010000197.1:0-4293 GCA_039714675.1 Thermodesulfobacteriota bacterium | reverse complement strand
TCTTCAATTGAATCCATACTGTATTTTTTTAGAACAGGAGCAATCTGATTGATCCTTCTTTTATATCCTTCAAATAAACTCATTTTTACTCCTCCTATTCATGCCTTGGATTGATAGTTTTAACAGCTTTGGAAAACCGGCCATAAGTTCCGCTTGCCTTTTCAAGCGCTTCAGCAGGATCTGTCCCTTTTGAGATTTCCTCCATCATGATTCCAAGCTGGACAAATTTATACCCGATGATTTCATCATCTTTATCAAGTCCTATGTGAGTAACATATCCTTCGGCAAGTTCAAGATATCTTGGTCCCTTTGCCTTGGAACCATAAGTGGTGCCTATTACAGTTCTTGCACCCTTGCCAAGATCTTCAAAAGCAGCACCAATGGGAAGACCTCCTTCTGAAAATGCAGTCTGGCTTCTGCCATAGGATATCTGCAGGAACAGTTCTCTCATGGCAACATTAATTGCATCACATACAAGATCTGAATTAAGGGCTTCAAGGATAGTTTTTCCCGGCAGGATTTCCGATGCCATTGCTGCAGAGTGGGTCATGCCTGTACACCCTATGGTTTCAATCAGGGCTTCTTGAATAATCCCATCTTTAACATTCAATGTGAGTTTGCATGCACCCTGTTGAGGAGCACACCAGCCAACACCATGGGTAAGACCTGAAATATCTTTTATCTCTTTTGCCTGTACCCATCTGCCTTCCTGGGGAATGGGTGCAGGACCGTTTTTTGCACCTTTTGCAACACAATGCATTTTATCAATTTCCGGTGTGTATTCCATGAATCAATCTCCTTCCTGTTTTTATCTTGCCGCACTCTATGTAATATTGTCTACCTGCTCAGATGCATATCTATCTTCGGATATTGCAGTCAATTCGGTAAAAATTACCATACAATAGATTATGGGGTATTACAAATTTTAATATTTGACTTGGCACGGTAAATTTATTCTAATATGCAGAATGCAAAAAAACTGATGTTGGTATGTTTTATTTATAAAGGATATTGATAATGATTAACAAAGATGTTTTTGAAATTTTTAAAGAATCTGTATCAGCAGTCCTGCCTGAGAGTGCTATTAAAAACAGTTTAAGTGTCAGCAAGGGCAGGCTGTCAATTCAAGGGAAAACTTATAATCTGAAAAAGTATAAAAATGTCTATATTTTTGGTGTTGGAAAGGCATCAATAAAGATGGCAAAAGAGTTGGAAAAGCTTTTGGGAGGCTTTTTAAAGACAGGTTTTGTTGTCGGCACAAAGGAAGAGAGTTTAAATAGAAGTAAAACATATATTTCCGACCATCCTGTTCCTTCAAAAAGAAGCATTAAAGCCGGGAAAGAGTTGAAAAAAGAGATGGGAAAGCTTGCCGGCAATGATTTTTTTATCTTTATGCTTTCCGGTGGTGCTTCAAGTCTGGTTGAGATTCCCAAAAAAACTCTAACCCTTTCAGATATCCAGAATACAACAGAAAGATTGCTGGCGTGTGGTGCAGACATAACAGAAATCAATATGATCAGAAAGGCTTTATCAGATCTAAAGGGAGGAAAACTTACAGAGAATATAAAAGCTGATGGAGTTGCAGTTGTTATTTCAGATGTTATACAAGGTGGAATTGAAGCTATTGGTTCTGCTCCAATGTTCAGTAAAAAGCTTCCGGACAGAGCAGATATCAAAACAATTATCCACAGATATGGCCTGAAAGAGAAATTATCTCAAAAAGTATTGGAAATAATTGAAAACTATGAACCTGCAGGCAGCAGTCAAGAGTTTGACCACCATATTGTTGTTGATAATCAAAGCGCTGTAAAGGCTGGAGTGAAAAAAGCTTTAGAGCTTGGATACCAGGCTTTTGAAGCACCATTTCAACTTGAAGGGGAGGCCAGGGAGATGGCAAAAAAAACTGCTGCATATATTAAAAATCTGAAAAAAGAGAACTCAAAAATTCCAATATGTATTGTAATAGGTGGTGAAACAACAGTTACACTGAAAGGCCATGGAAAAGGCGGTAGGAATCAGGAGTTTGTACTTGCCATGATGAGAGAGTTGAAAGATAGTGCAAATATATCCTATTTCAGTGGAGGAACAGACGGGATTGATGGAAACAGTGATTATGCAGGAGCTTTTGGCAGCCGGCAGATTTATGAAAAATCTGTAGAGAAAAATCTGGATATTGATGAGTATCTGAACAATAATGACTCAACAACTTTTTTTCAAGAAACAGGAGGCGTTTTAAAGACAGGATATACCGGAACAAATGTAGCTGATATTGCTATAATATTAAAGGAGTAAGTCCTGAATGCTTTTTTTCAATCAGGCTAATATCTAAAATTGTTTTACATTATCTATCCTATTTTGTTAAGATAATAGTTTGCCAAATATTAAAGGTTTGAAAGAGATTATGATTAAATCCATGAACATAGCCTGGTGGGTGCAGCGGTGGGCTGAACTGACACCTGAAAGGGCAGCAATTATATTTGAAGATCAGATTATTTCCTATAAAGAGCTTTGTGCCAGGGCAGACAGGACAAGCTGCTGGCTGCAGTCCATAGGGATAGAAAAAGGTGACAGAGTTGCTGTCATGCTTCATAACTGCCCTGAATTTTTAGATCTGTTTCTTGCATGTTCCAGACTGGGAGCCATTTTTGTACCTATTAATTTTCGTGTTACTTCCATTGAACTTGATTATTTTATTAAAAATTGTCGCCCAAGGCTTTTTATCCATGGTGATGATTTTTTCAAAACAATAAGTGCTCTTGATCTGGAAGGATACCTGCCCCCCATGATGGTGGCAGCTACAGGAGAAGGAATCTCCAACAGCAAAATATTTGATTTTGAAAAACAGACAGCGAGATTTGAAGGGCAACGAGCATTTTTAACAAGATCTCTTGGTCCCTCAGATCCTGAAGAGCCACAGGTAATCATGTACACATCAGGTACAACCGGCAAACCAAAGGGGGCAGTTCTTTCCCATCGAAAAACTTTTTTTAACTGTCTGAATGCAGATATTTTTTTTAAGCTTCATTTCAGTGATATTATGTTGATTTTTCTGCCTCTGTTTCACTCCGGGGGCCTTTTTATCCAGGCTGCTCCAATTTTTTATAAAGGAGCCACCATAATTTTGCACAATAAATTTGATCCAGTAAAAATATACAATGATATAGAAAAATATAAAGTTACTAAATTTTTGGGTGTGCCAACTGTTTACCGGGAATTATTAAAAGTTAATTTTGATAAAAGAAAAGATATCTCTTCTTTAAAGGTGTGTGCCGGAGGTGGTGAAAAACTTAATCAGGATTTGATTGAGCAGTGTGCAGACGCAGGTTTTGGATTCCGTCAGATTATGGGTCAGACAGAGACTTCAATCCTTTTATGGGCATCGGAAGATGATCCTTTTAAAAAACCGGGAACTGTTGGAAGACCTGTGTTCCATGCAGAAGTCAGTATTCTTGATGAAACGGGGCAACCGGCAGAGACAGGAGAGACAGGAGAGATTGTTGTCCGCGGCTCAATCATGATGAAAGAGTACTGGCAGGACCCTGTTAAAACTCAGGAAACCATAAAAAACGGATATCTTCATACAGGAGATCTTGCCTGGATGGATGAGGATGGTTTTTTCTATCTTGCCGGCAGGGCAGGGGATATGTATATTTCAGGAGGGGAAAATGTATATCCTGCAGAAGTGGAAAAAACATTGAAGCAGCATCCTCAAATTGAAGATGTTGCTGTAAAGGGTGAACCTGATGAATTATGGGGTGAATCAGGTCATGCTTTTGTGATTCTCTCCCCAAAAGCCAGTTTAACACAGAATGATGTTATTGCCTTTTGCCAGGATAAACTTGCAAAGTATAAATGGCCAAAAAAGGTAAGTTTTAAATCACAATTTCCCAGGACTTCCCTTGGCAAGGTACAGAAAAACAACCTTAATTAAAAAAAACTTTGAATAATACCCCCCTTTTGTCCGGTTGCTACTGAATATGAAAAGGAAAACATATGCCCTTATCTTTTTGTTCTGACAATCATGGAAACATAGCATTTGGGTTTTTTAATATTGAATCTGATATGCTGCTGCTGGAAAATTATTTCTTTTTTGCCGATGATTTTTGCGATTTTATTTGTAAATCAGCAAGCAAAACTTTAAAAGAGGATGATGTCTGGCAGGAAGAATTTAAATTCATGGTTTATCATATTGCCGATCCCCGCGATATAGGAGATCTTATGGGCGCTATCCACGGGGTGCGTTTTACAGGTTTTATAGGAGAAACTTATAAATTGTTTCCTTTCCCTGAAAAT
>JBDLIV010000196.1:0-4298 GCA_039714675.1 Thermodesulfobacteriota bacterium | reverse complement strand
TGGTCACCAATACCGCTGTAAAAGAGATAACCTTTTGAATCTGTACAGACCTGGCCTGTCAGATCCACCTCAAGAGCCGAGCTGATGGAAATAAAATTATCATTTTTTGCAATTACATTGGGATCATTTACAAATTCAGAAGATTTAAAATAAAAAATAGGATTATTATTAACATAATCATATAATTTTTTAGAACCCATACACAGGGAGGCAATAACTCTATCCTGGAGATATGATTTTTTTTTATTGGTTATGGCTCTGTTTTCAAAAAGAGGTAAAAACCCGTCTGTGATAACCTGAGTGTGGATGCCAAGATTTTTTTTCTTGCCAAGACGAGAGACAACAGCATCTGGCAGATGTCCGAATCCAATCTGAAGTGTGGCGCCATCGTCCACAAGCATATTTACATAATGGCTGATTCTTTCAACTATTTCCGGATTTTTCTTCAGAGGAAGAGCCTCCACTATTGGTTCTTTATGCTCAACAATATAATCAATTTCATCAATATTAATTATACCGTCCCCCCAGATTCTCGGCATTTCAGGATTGACCTGGGCAATGACAATATCGGCATTTTTCATTCCCGAAAGAGTAATATCAACAGAAATACCAAGACTGCAGTATCCGTGATCATCAGGCGGACTTACCTGTATTAGAGCCACATCAAGACCAATTTCATTTGTTTCAAAAATTTCAGGAATCTGGGAGAGGTAAACAGGAATATAATCAATTTTGCCTTCAAAGGCGAACTGACGCATGGAAACAGATATAAAAAAGAGTTTTATGGAAAATCTTGAAAGAAAATCCTCATCATTAACATATTTCGACAGTGTTGAAGAGAGCATCTGGTAAATTACAATATCCTGAATAGACAAATCTTCAACCATGGTTTTTATTAATTCTTGAGGCTCTCCACACCCTGTACCAATAAAAACCCTTGAACCATTTTTAATTTTTTTAACACTCTCTTTTGCTGACATCAGTTTGTCAGGATATTTTTCTTTGAGATCCATTTAATTTCTCCTGCAATAGATGTAAAAAGCAGTTAAATCCAATATGATTATCATGCAATCATGTATGGTAACATGTCAATACAATTTTACCTCTTGTAAATTTTAAATAAAGTTATAACTTGATAAATATTGATAAAAACCAACAAGGAATATACTGATATGGGAAAATGTATAAAACACCCTTTAAGGGATACATCTTACAAATGTTCAAAACACGATATCTATCTTTGCAAGGAGTGTCTCCATTGCAAAGATCCTAAAATTTATTGTAAATTCAGGCAGTCATGCCCCATCCATTTTATTACTGAAAAAGGATTTGATCCAGAGGTATAATTTTAAATGAAAAAAGATACACATAATTTTATCCAGGAATACAAAGGGCTTGGAGCTTTTGGCATGGACAGGGAAACAGATGAAGAGACCATTATGTTTTATCTTCAAAAATTTTCCGAAGACTCTTTTTTAAAAACTTTTATACCAAGACTGCCAGATGAAGAACTTGAAGAGATTTATTTTTTTATCAATAAAAAATTAAAAAAGCACCTGATAGAGGAAGAGTATCACACTCTGTTCCTAAAAGATGAATAGCTTTGTTGGTATTTGTTATTTTTGGTAAGTATTTTTCTTTTTTATCCATATATTCAATTATTTGTTTGACAACCTTCCAATATTAACATATTTCAACCTTGTTTTAACCAACATGGCTTGAATATTACTATTTGGAGATTAAAAATGAAGAAAATTATATTTACTGTTTTATCTGTTGTTTTTGCCCTGAGCATGTCTCTCATCAATGTCCATGCCGAAAATCAAAATTTGATGATGGCAACCACCACCAGCACGGACAATACCGGTCTTTTAGATTATCTCATACCTCATTTTGAAAAAGAGACCGGTATTAATCTGAAATGGACTGCAACAGGAACAGGAAAAGCATTAAAACTTGGACAGAAATGTGATGTTGATGTTCTCCTTGTCCATGCCCCGCCTGCAGAAAAAAAATATATTGCAAATGGATATGGAAAAGAGAGAAGAGAAATCATGTACAATGATTTTGTGATCATAGGCCCTGAAAATGATCCTGCCGGCATCAGAGGCAAAAGCATATCAGATGCTTTAAAACTAATTAAGACAAAGCAGGCTCTCTTTGCAAGCCGTGGTGATGATTCCGGTACCAATAAAAAAGAAAAACTGTTGTGGAAAAATGCAGGAATCCAACTGCCTGATAAAGAAACATGGTATATCCAGACAGGCCAGGGAATGCTTGCAACCATCAATGTCTGCCAGGAGAGAGATGGCTATACCATGACAGACAGGGGAACATATATTAAATATCAATCTGTACAGAATGGCAATGCTCCACTGAAAATAGTGGTTGAGGGCGACAGCATACTGCTCAATCAATACAGTGTATTAACTCTTGATCCTGAAAACTGCGCCAATGCTAAATATGGCCTGGCAGTTAAATTCTCTGACTGGATGGCTTCAAAAAATGCCCAGAACCTGATAAAAGACTTCAGGCTGCTTGGGCAAAAGCTTTTCATACCCAATGCAAAATAGAGTCGACAGCCTGTTACACAACACCAATTTTCCCAATTGTGAGCATAGCTCTTCTTCGAACCTACATTGGAAAAATTTGCATTATGTAACAACCTGTCGAGCGTAGGATGTTAATATGGATTTCATAGTTGCAGGTTTTATCAAAGCCATTGAGCTTCTGATCAGCGGTGACAGCTCAACCTGGACTGCTATATTTGCGACACTGAAAGTTTCAACCTGCTCCATGATTTTGAGCATTGGAGCAGGTCTGCCCTGTGGATTTCTGCTTGGATATTTTGATTTCAGAGGGAAAAAAGCCTTGCGAACCATTGTGGATACAATGCTTGCCCTTCCAACTGTTTTCATCGGTCTTGCTGTTTATGCATTTATTTCCCACCAGGGACCTCTTGGTGAATTTAATCTTCTTTTCACGCTTACAGGAATTGCAATAGGTCAGACCATACTTGCCTTACCCATAGTAACAGCAATTACTGCCTCCACCATTGAAAATATTGATCATGATCTTAAACTTACCCTTGTTACCCTGGGTGCAGGAAAACGCAATATTATTACCACCTGTCTCTGGGAAGTGAGATATGGGATTCTTGCAGCAGCAGTTACAGCCTATGGCAGGGTGTTAACAGAAGTTGGCATATCAATGATGGTGGGCGGCAATATAAAATACCACACCAGGACCATTACAACAGCCATTGCTCTTGAGACGAACAAGGGTCTGTTTGCCAATGGTATTGCCCTTGGTCTTGTTTTAATCTTTATTGCATTTATTGTAAATTTATCTCTCTCTTTTTTAAGGAAACAATGACAAACAAAGAGCTGGCATACCATTTAAAAGATATCTGCCACTATTATGGCAATACAAAAGTGCTTGATATTGATGAGCTGAAGATAAAAAAAGGGTCAATAACAGCTCTAATTGGACCCAATGGAAGCGGCAAAAGCACACTTTTAAAACTTCTGGCTTTTGCACAAAAACCAACTAAGGGCCAAATATTTTACAAAAAGCGTAAAGAGTATCCGTTTTCACCGGGTATCCGCTCAAAAATAACACTTTTGACCCAGAAGCCTTATCTTTTAAAAAGAACAATTTTTGAAAATATTGCCTATGGCCTGAAAATCAGGAAAGATACTGATCACCTTGAAAAGAGAGTAGAAGAGGCTCTTTCCAACGTCGGGCTTGATTATAAAAAGTTTAAGAATAGAAAATGGCATGAATTATCAGGTGGTGAAACCCAGAGAGTTGCCATGGCTGCAAGGCTGATTTTAAAACCGGAAGTGTTGCTTCTTGATGAACCTGTTGCAAGTGTTGACGCAGAAAGTGCAAAACTCATACGCAGAGCCTCTTTAAATGCAAAAAAAGAGTGGGGCACAACCCTTGTCATTGCAAGCCATGATCTGCAATGGCTTTATTCCATAAGTGACAGACAGCTTTCCATGTTTAAAGGTCAGCTGTTTTCCACAGGCATTGAAAATATAATCACACAACCCTTTGAACAACAGGATAACAAGACCTTTATAAAAAGGCTTGATAATGGACAGATCATAAAGCTGCCGCCCCCTGCCCCGAAAACATGCAATGCCATTATAAAAAAGAAAAGAGTATTCATTGGACTTGAACAACAAGAAGAGATCGAAAGCCTTAATCAGCTGTCCGGCCAGATAGCTTCAATGCTTTTTGAAAAGAAAACCGGCCTTATTATGGCAACTGTCACGGTTCATGACACCTCT
>JBDLIV010000195.1:0-4299 GCA_039714675.1 Thermodesulfobacteriota bacterium | reverse complement strand
CTTCCCCATCTTATCAAAAAAACATATGCCCGGGTGATAAAAGAAGAGGGTAAAACTCCGGTTAAAAATTATCTAATGTCAAAGGTGATGAGAAACAGGAAACTCTTTCATTTTCTTTTAAGACAATCTTATCTTCTCCAGCAGCCGCTTTCCAAAGGAAGGCCCATGATACGTCATCTGCCATCTTTTTTGGAAAAAGACCACGGGTTCCGAAGCCTGCCTGCAATCGCAAAAAAACCTTTGCGGGATCAATGGCCGGGCGTAAAACAGGATATTGCAAATCCTGAGATGAAAATTGCCTTATTTGCAGGATGTGCCATGGATTTTATCTATCCTAACCATGGAACAGATCTGTTAAAACTGATGAAAAATGCCAATATCCAGATGGATTTCCCAATGGATCAAACCTGTTGCGGCCTGCCTGCCATGATGGCAGCCGAGGAAAATACTGCCAGAGAGATTGCTCTTCAAAACATCAATGCCTTTAGAAGTGATACATATGATTATATTCTCACCTTATGCGCTTCCTGTGCTTCCCATTTAAAGCATAATTATGAAAAGATCTTCAGGGAAGCCGGACTTTCACAAAAAGGCTTAAAATTATTTACACAAAAAATTATTGATTTTTCATCCTTTATGGACAAGATTTATCCATTTCCTGAAAAAATTCTGGACAGGGATAAAAAGGTGGCCTATCATGCTCCCTGTCATTTATGCAGGGGACTTCATGTGACAAAGCAGCCAAGAACTCTTATAAAAAAAGCAGGATTCACCTATGTCCCTTCAAAAGATGAAGATGTATGCTGCGGTTTTGGAGGTTCATATTCCATCGATTTTCCGGAAATATCTTCAGAAATTCTTAAAAAGAAACTGGACAGTGTTCAAGCATCAGGTGCTGATATCCTTGTAACCGACTGTCCCGGCTGTGTCCTCCAATTGAGCGGAGGACTGGACAAACGCCAGAGCACGATAAAGGTCCTTCATCTTGTTGAACTTCTGGCAAACAGCACATGATAAGATAACTTCCATTGATTTTTGTCATACGATAATATACTTGGATTGTTAAAGGGAATATTAAATTTTCAAAAGGGCATTCATGCGTTATCTTATACTTGTTTCAGCTTTAATTATGCAGATGTGCCTTGGGGCTACATATTCCTGGAGTGTTTATGTTCATCCCTTGAAAATGATGACTGGTCTTGATCAGGGGCCTGTTCAGATCCCTTTTTCAGTTTTTTATTTCATCTTTCCCATGACAATGATGTTTGCCGGAAATCTTTTACCAAAAATCGGTACGCAGAAAAGCGCCATGATCGGCGGAGCTCTTTTTGGCGGAGGATGGCTTCTGGCAAGTCTGGGTAAAAACAGCTTCCTTTATACTGTACTCGGTATCGGCTGTGTGAGCGGGATTGGCGCAGGCATGGCCTATATTGTACCCATTGCAGTATGCATCCGCTGGTTTCCAGAAAATAAAGGTCTGGTTACAGGAATTGCTGTAGCAGGATTTGGAGGAGGCGCTGCTCTGGTGAGTCAGCTGGGCGGCTATTTTATCAATACAACCGGGCTCACCCCGTTTCAAACTTTTTTTGTATTTGGTGCTGCGTTTATGGTGTTGATTCCCATTGCCGGATTTACCATGCAAATGCCCAAAGGAGAGGTGCATGCTCGACAGAGAGAACCTCTGAAATCAGGCACAGTCCTGGTTAATATTAATTTTCGCATACTTTATATTGTCATGCTGATAAGCCTTGCTGCAGGATTTGCTGTCAATGCCAATTTAAAAGAATTATACCATGGCCAAGGCAATGCAGCACAGATAGGCATTACAGCTGTTTCTTTCTTTGCCATTGCCAATGCTTTCGGGCGGATTGCATGGGGTGCCATTTTTGACCGGATCCCGTCCGCAAGTGCAATTCAAGCCAACTTGATCTGTCAGGCGGTTATTCTTGTTATGGCTCCCATGATGCTTGGATCCACATTCGGATTTTGGATCGTGGCCCTGATAACCGGATTTAATTATGGCGGTGTCCTTGTAATCTATGTATCTTCTGCTTCCCGTATCTGGGGAGCTGAGAATGTAGGGCAAGTTTATGGCTGGCTATTTACCAGCAATATACCTGCCTCTCTTTCTCCGATTCTTGCGGGAATGGTCTTTGACTGGTATGGAAATTTTGATAAGGCTCTCTATATTGCATCTGGCATGCTCATTGTATGTGCTTTAGGCATTTTTCAAAAAAGCAGGATTATCAATAAAGTTTAATCTCATTTCTGATAATTTAATTTGTCTTGCACTCCAATATGTAGTAAAATGAATTTTATCGAAATTGCATTGAAAATCAAATGTATTGTTGTTGTATTTATAAAATCGAAATGCTTTAGAGCCTGACAAACTGCCACAGTTCATCATAATCCCTTTTCAAACATGGAGAAACAGATATGGGTGAGAAGGAAAAAAACGATAAAGGTCCAGCTTAATCTATAGGAAAAACGAAAATTTATAAAAATGAAGTGACTGAGAAACAGCTTAACAGAGTACCTTGGAATTTTAGATAATAGAAAACAGAAAATTTAGAGGGAGACAGAAAATCATGTCTGTAAAATTCATAGAATTCAAAAAACAGTGGTTAGACGGACACCCTTACAAGGAATTATTTGCAGAAGCGATATTTGATAAAACTTACCTAAGAAAGGTAATCTATCATGACCCCATAACCCCTATACCGAAGTTCAAAGAATACATAACAAGCGGACAATTCATAAAGGATTTTAGAAGAGACAAAGTATCTTTAGAGTACCCTTCTAAGGACGGAAACGGTGGATATAGATTGATAGCGGAAGAGATAAAAGCTCCAGAACGCTTACTTGAAGATGTTGAGCAAGCGCTAAAAGATGCGGTAAGCTACAAATACATGGACAGAGAAACAGTAAAAGCTTTGCAGAGCTGCCAAAATATCTTGTCACACCTTTAATGAGTGTAGTATGGCGTGCAAGTTGCATATCTCATCCTGCTTTGTTACAATTATATACAAGAAAAAATTTAAAAAAAACCAAGGCCAATTGAAATTCACAACAATCCAAAAGGTGTAACATGAATTCCATCCAGGTTGATTATGAACCAAAATCCAAAGCAATAACAATGAAAAAAAATGCTGAAATAGAGGATTGGGTAAGGGTTTGCCATAAATTTAATGATGATATTGAACGAGTCATGGATGTTGAAAATTACCAGGATTATACCGGGCTCTATGTTTGTTGTGATGATTATAACAATCGTTTTTACTATCTCGTCAGAGAAGACAAAGCGCTCTATCGGATAAAGCGAAAACATTTTTTTAATAATATCGGACTTAAATAAATGAGAAATAGCACCTTAGTTAGCAGTTTTTAGAGACTGGATTTCTTAAAGATACCTAAAAAATACATCACCAGAATAGTGATTGTCAAATATGATGTAACATAACTTGAAAAGTTTTTTCCGATAAAAGGTTTGTTTGGGTTTTATTTTTCCCCTACAATCAGCAAAGTTATATATGGAGTAACATTGAAAACCAGCCAGACAATTTTGAATAGTCCAAGAAAAGAGTAAACGAGCACGTCCAATGTTTCGTGGGTTATGTGGAATAATTTTCCATGGATAGTGTATATTAAATCTGGGATCAACACACACAATACAATACTGAAAACCAAAAAGATACCGTTTATAATAGTACACCACATAAAAAAACTTTTCAGTTTTTGAATATCCATGACATATCTCCTTTTTATTTTCATATCCCAATTTTTTTTTGATACATTCAATTAAAATGTTAAATGATATGAAAATATTATTTATTTAACTATATCAAATTGAAAACTTAATTGCACTCATGATTAATTATTCCTGTACGGAGTATTTGAATGCTGCAATTGTTCTGGATATTAAAATTCTTATTTTGTCACAAAATTGACACTGAAATGATCTTTTTATGACAGAAAAAAAACATTGGCATTTTTTTTAATCCTTTAAAGAAGCCTTTCAAGGGTAATGAGATGTTTTTCAAGCTTATATTTTAGAATGGCATACTTAATGCTTTAAATCGGTGTTGAGGTAAATTATTTTTCTTACGGAAGATCATGGTAGGTATAAAAAGAACTGCTGAAAGGCGAAATAGCAAGCGATATAAACAACTGAAGGAGCTAATGCTGCCATCAATCCTAAGTCACATAAACTTGGAGAAATAATTGATATCGACATGGGTGGAGTTTGTTTTAAATATATTGGTGCCCGTAATGACGATCAGGATGATGGAACACAACAGT
>JBDLIV010000194.1:0-4339 GCA_039714675.1 Thermodesulfobacteriota bacterium | reverse complement strand
TTGTTTTCCTTAAGATGACAGTTAACACATTTAACGTTTTCTTCTTGAACTTTTGCGTTAGTGACATCCATTGATTGTTTGGTCGTTGCAAACGCTGGAATGGCAATCAAGCCTGCCATTAAAATTGCAAATAACCAATTTAATAATTTCATACACACTCCTTTCCTTTTTGCAAAAAGTTTAAAAATTTAACCAGCGGCTGATCAATCCGCATAAAAGTCATTGGCATTTCTTTGGCTACCTCCTGATTTCCTCCTTTCCTCCTCTGTTAATGTTTGCTGGTAAGTAATGTTACCGGTTGGTCTAAGAGAGCCTCATCCTATTTAGAGGAATTGGATGTGGACTCTGCTGGCAGCCAGAACGGAAACACCTTGCTTAATATAAAAAGAATAACAATGGGAAGTACCATAATGATAATGGCTGGTATAATGCCCTCTTTTTCAATCCATTCGGGATGGAATCCAACCACTCCCTGCTCACTCTTACTCATTAACTGACCGCCGATCACTACATTCCAGCGCATGAGCAGAACCTGAAAAAGAATCATTGCCGAGGCAATAAAGCCGAAAAATTTAACAATCAAATCAGGGAAGCGAATAAGACTTAGACCCATCAGTATAAAAAATGGTATTACTGAAAAAATAAGTACCTGGTATGTCCAGTAGGATTGGTACAACGGACCCCAGAACAATTCATGCAGAGCATGCCAGTGATGGGTTGCTTGGTATGCATGCATACCGATTTCAAGCATCTCAAAAACAAAATCCAGGATAAAAAATCCCCACAGGAATTTAATACAGCTACGGATACACTCCATATCTACTTTACCGATTTTGAGAATCATATAGGTGACAATGATCCCGGCAATACCGGAAACACATGCTGACAGCAGAAAGATCACAGGCATCAGGGGTGTAGCCCAAAGAGGATTGGCTTTAACTCCGCCAAAGATAAATCCGACATAACCATGCAGAATACATGCCATTGGTATACCTATGGCAGCGAGAAAACCGATAACCTTATGATCAAGGGCAAGAGCCCTGGAACCTATATTATCACTGCCCATGGAGAGAACATTATAGACGGTTTTCATGAAACCGCTGGCTTGCTCTTTTAGTTTCACTAATGTTTCCCGGTAGATAAAAAGAATCTCCAGAAGCAGAACAATCCCATAGGCTGAGTAAATATAGCCAAAACCTGCCATTGCAGAGTATGGATTCGGGGTAAGAAACATATTTAATGCTCTTTCCGGGTGCCCAAGATGGTTGAGCAGGGGCAGAGTCGCACAAGCAAGAAAGGCAAAGGCAAAGAGCAGTGAAAACCGGGCAATGGGTTTAAGTGCCTGGATATGAAAAACGTGATAAAGTGAACTTACAATAAATGCACCCGCCACAATTCCAGTGATGTACGGATAGAGCACAATCATCAAACTCCAATGAACATGAAAGTCATTGGGAAACGCGTAACCGGCAACAGTAGTTGCTGTCTCTGCAACACCTTGCATTAGACCACCTCCCTTCTAAGTCCGAGATAATGCAGTGAGGGCTTATTGCCCATACCGTGCTTAAGGACAGATATAACATGGGGCAGCCTCATTATCTTATAAATCTCTGATTTCTTGTCATTTAAATCGCCGAATTTTCGGGCTTGAACCGGACAAACATTGACACAGGCCGGCAGTAATCCTTTACGCACTCGGTGATAGCACCAGGTACATTTATCCGCGGTCTTGGTAACTGGATTAATAAACCTGACTGAATAGGGACATGCCTGGACACAGTAGGAGCAGGCCACACAACGTTTATCATCCACCAGAACAAAACCATCCTCAGTTTGATAGGTTGCTCCAACGGGGCAGACCTGAGTGCATGATGGTTTCTCACACATATTGCACAGCTTGGGTACAAAAAAAGTGTCCCTCACAGGATTAGTCACATCTTCCCGCGGTTCAGTGTAGCCGTCCAGGCCACCGTTTGGCGCGTCTACAAATACATTGTCGTGATCATCAATAATATAACGTTCCACCCAGGTACGATAGTTTCCTTCAGGCACCTTGTATTCATTCTTATCAGCTACGCAGCAGGAGCCGCAGCCAATACAGCGTGTTATATCAACTATAAAGGCAAACTTTTTTTTGGTAATAAAAGTCCCTGTTTCATCTTTCATGCCGGGAATCTGCTGGGGGAACTCCATGGCACCTGCTGGAATCACCATCAGTAGTGATCCGGCAATGGTTCCACTCAGGACATTTTTTATAAACCCCCGCCGATCCTTGTTTATTTCTTGTTTGATTTCAGATAATTTTAGTTCATCCATGGAAACAACCCCTCCTTTTCCTTAATCAACCCATGGGCTTTTTTGGCCTCGATAACCCACTTCATTGGATCATGGACGTGATGGCACTGGTTGCATATATGGGTGGTCTGGACTCTTTTCTCTTCAAGATGCTGCGGCATTGCAATCATTTTGATCGACTCTTCCGGGCGGGCTCTGATAATTTTATTGTGGCAACGAAGACACAGCGCTTTAATTTCCTCTCCTCGTTTAACCGGCATGTCAGCTATTTTCTTTTCATCAACAGCATGGTCGGCATTGGGACCATGACAAAATTCACATGAAACTGTTTTATGAACACCACTAAGATGTATTTTTTTGATGTAGGGGTGACATTTTAAACACGATTCATTGGTTTGATTTCGAACAAGTCGGTTCATTTCATCTTCAATAGCACTTGTCCGGTAGTGACCATGTTCACCAAAGTCCCTGGGAATAAACAGTGCCTGGGCAGCAACCACCCCAACTCCCAGCACAATCAAAACCAGAATAACTTTGATTAAATGGGCATTGTATTTTGACTTATATTCAGGCTCCACCTTTCCTCCTTAAATAAAGTTAAGAAAAAATTTCTGTCAAGAAAAAGCATTTAAATAAAATATAAAAAAAATGACTATGGAAGAGGTCAAAATTCAAATTCACACTTCCATATATAAACGCTCTATATTTTGTATCAAAAAAAGATGTAACTGTGTTGTTAATGATGTAACATTTTTGTAACATGCAACGCTTAACTGATAGTGTTTTAAACATAATATTCAGTTAATAAAATTGGTCATTATTGTATGTATTTTTTATGATTTTTTCAACTTGACATATGAAAAATGTTTAGCTAAAATTCATTTTTTTTACAAACATTAGGAGCCAGATATGAGTATTGATGCCCATATTATAAAATCACTCGATTTTTTCGTAGATTTTAAGCAACATGAGTTGGAAGAGTTTGCTGCAGCGCTTAAATCCAGAGCTGTCGAGTCCGGCGAGGTCATAATTAAACGGGGTACTCCGGCTCTCACCTTCTTCATTATCCTCTCCGGAGCCTATGAGGTCACTTTCGAAGGAGATCATTCGATTATTTTAGAGCGGATGGGGGAGGTTATGGGCTGGTCTACAGTTGTCCATCCATTCCACTATACAGGAACCATTACAGCCAAAAAAAACGGAGAGGTGTTGGAAATATCGAGCAGGGATTTTTTTGAACTGATCCAGGGAGACAATGCCCTAGGCGAAAAAATAATGAAAAAAATTGACAAAATCGCCTCAGAACGGCGAACTATAGCCGTAGGATCACAATAAATGAGACAGGAGGATCAATTTTGTACGGATTAGAAGCCATAAGTGCGAATAATGGCTGGGCAATGGCCATTACCGGACCACTGATAGTAATGTCGGGATTAATCATCTTGTCCATTATCATCTCTCAACTGCATAAGCTGGTTGACATCTTTGACAAAAAAGCTAAACAGACTACAGAACCCCCAATCAAGAGCAAGGTCAAGAGCAAGGGTGAGATATCTGTTCCCAGGATATTACCAACCGATATTTTGGAAACAGCCAAAATCTATCAGGTGCTTATTGACAAGCTAGAACAACCTTTTGAGTTGCGCGATCTTTACCAGGTTGCAGAGCAAAACAATTTTCCGCATCCTATTATGACGGTTAGCCGCCTCAGAAATGCCGGAATACTGATAAGTGAAGGTGATGGGTTATTTATTTGGAACAGATAAAAACTCACAATTAGACCATAATGACTCACAAACGATACCCGAAACAACGACAAACAAACATTAAAGTTATGAACGCCAGGCCAATAAGACCGGGCGGCGTAAATAGCTTTCAGGTGAAACACACCCAATAATTTAGGAAAAGAAGAATGGAACTGCTTCTACAGTTTTTATCAAACACTGGATTTTATCTTGCAGATTATCGAAATTTTGTTATGCTGGCCATCGGCTCTTTATTTGTTTACCTGGCCATTGCCAAACAGTATGAACCTTTACTGCTA
>JBDLIV010000193.1:0-4389 GCA_039714675.1 Thermodesulfobacteriota bacterium | reverse complement strand
TCTAAAGCTGTACCATCATTTCTTTTAAGATTTGCAATATAACGGCTATATGTCTTATAGATCATGGACGTATTTACATGACCTAAAGTTCTTGCCACCCATTCAGATGTTTCTCCTGCTGCTAATGCCCAGGATGCGAATGTGTAGCGTGTTTCATACATGCGTCTGTATCTCTGACCACTTTTTTTCATTGCCCGTTCCCAGACAGCCCTTGCTCTATCCTGTAGCACTGGCCTATGGAAATTATTTATAAAAACATATGGGCTTTGAAACTCTTTTGCTTGCTTCCAATGCCGGTCTAAGATTTTTCTAAGTGTAGGTCTTATCTGGATCATCCTTCTGCTTAACAGCAAATTCCATCCTGCAACAGACCTTGACAACACTTAGAAAAAAATTTTATTACATCAGTTAAAAGGAGAATTGTTGTTCCACATATTTGGTGCGGAAGCAAAAATGAACAAAAAACAGAAGAACAAAATTTTTTCATACACATATTTTATTGTCACTCTTTTTTTTATTATATTTTTTATGACAATTGATTACACCCTGATTTTTTTTCAGGATTTAGGTCTATCTTCTTTAATATCCTCTTTAGGCCCAAATCAGGATAAAATTTTAAGGGGTCTTATCGGCATGGGCATATTGATAATATTTGGATTACATTCCCATTTTACCATGAAAAAGCAAAGAAAAGCAGAACTGTATAATGAAACAAAAAGTGAATTCCTTGCAAATATGAGTCATGAAATCAGAACCCCTCTTAACGGAGTTGTAGGAATGTTGAACCTGCTTGAGGGAACTCAACTGAATTCAGAACAGAAAGATTATGTGGGTACAGCTTTTATATCTGTAGAATCCCTTTTGGCTGTTATCAATGATATTCTGGATTTTTCAAAGATAGAAGCCGGAAAACTTGAACTTGAAACAAGAGCATTTAACCTGGAAAATGAAATAAACCGTTCAATCATGATCTTCTCTTCAAAAGCCAATGAAAAAAATCTAGAATTGATAGTCCGATATGATCCACAGGCTCCCCGTTTCGTTATAGGTGATTCAATAAGATTACGACAGATACTTAATAATTTGATCAGCAATGCAATAAAATTTACAGAAAAGGGCCATATTTGCGTCGATAATAAATGTATAAGCAGCAATGATAAAGAGGCAACTTTTGAAATTAGTGTGAAAGATACAGGGATCGGCCTTACACTAGAAAAACAGACCATTATTTTTGATGAATTCACACAATCTGATACCACTACGACAAGGAAATTCGGAGGAACCGGCCTGGGGCTTTCCATCTGCAAACAGCTTATAACACTGATGGGAGGCGAAATAAAATTAAACAGTATTTTGGGGGAGGGAACAACTTTTAAATTCAGATTCACACTGCCCGTGAATCAAAATAGAAACTTGGAGAGCATTGACTATTCCACATTATTGCAAGAACATATTATAGTTGTTGATGACAACAGTATCAATCGTAAAATTTTTGATGAATATCTCAACACCTGGAAAATAAGGCATGATATTTTCATGTCAGCTCAAAGTGCCTATATAGAAATGGAAAAGGCTTTTCAGGCCAATGATCCTTATACGATTCTTATTACAGATCATATTATGCTTGGTATGGATGGAGAAGAATTAGGGAAAAAAGTGAAATCAAATGCAAATCTTAAAGATATAACCATGGTAATGATTTCATCAGCAGGAGACCGCAGACACATAGAAAGTCTTGAAGAAATCGGGTTTTCAGGCTATCTGAGCAAACCTTTGAATATGAGCGACCTGTTTAACCTTTTACAAACGGTTATTGTACAAAGAAAAGGCATGTTCCTTGGAAGCAAAGGCACTATATCACAATTATACCCGGATCAACATGGGATTGATGAAATTAAAAATATAAGAGACAGATATATACTTCTTGTCGAGGACAATAAGATAAATCAGAAAGCCAGCATTGCTATTTTAAAAAAGTTGGGTTTTCGTTATATTGAGCTGGCAGAAAATGGAGGTTCTGCTCTGAAAATGATTCGGAAAAATTTATATGATCTGGTATTAATGGATATTCAAATGCCGGTAATGGATGGCTATGAAACAACAAAACAAGTGCGTGAGATGGAAATTGAAAAAAACAGAAGCAGGGTACCAATTATTGCACAGACTGCCACTGCCATGAAAGGTGATAAGGAGAAATGCCTTGATGCTGGCATGGATGATTATATCAGCAAGCCCATTGATAAAAACAAATTGATTGAAGTCTTGAAGCGTTGGATGGGTATAGAAAAAACAGAAGAAAAAATTGAAACTGTTAAGCTTGAAACAATATCTAATATAGAAACCGAGAAAAGCAAGATGCCAAGCAGTCATCTTCCCGTCTTTGATTATAAAACTGCCCTTGCCAGATATTCAGGTGAGCATGAAGTCTTAAAGGAAATAGTAGTTAGTTTTTTGGAAGAGTGTCCCGAAGACTTTGACTTAATAAAAAAAGCATTACAAAACCAGGAGGCATCTTCAATTGCCAAGGCTGCCCATGCAGTAAAAGGCAGTGCTTCATACGTTGGTGCCGGACGTCTTCAACAGCTTGCATATACAATAGAAACAACTGCAAAATCAGGGGATTTATCTAAAATAAAAATATTATTTAACTCCTTATTGGATGAATTTTTATCCTTTAAAAAAACAGCGGGAACATTTCAATGGGAGGATATGAAAGAGAGATCAATCACTTCAACAAATTTTAAAGAGAAAAATTAATATGAAAATTTTAGTAGTTGACGATAAACTCACCAGCAGGAAAACTCTGGAAATATATGCTAAAAGACTGGAACATGAAGTAATAACAGCAAATGACGGGCAGGAAGCATGGGATATCTGGAACACTGAAAGGCCCCGTATTGTCGTTACAGACTGGGTAATGCCAAATATGAATGGCCTTGAACTGTGTACTGCCATAAGAAAACATGAGGATGAAGATTATACTTATATTGTCATGGTTACAGCCCAGGATGAAATGGAACAGGTTATCCTGGGTATGAAAGCCGGTGCAGATGATTACATTACCAAACCGGTCAACAGGGAAGAATTCTATTTCAGACTCAAGGCAGGGGAGCGAGTTTTAAATCTTCAGGACAAGGATATAGTTATTTTTTCTCTGGCAAAACTTGCAGAATCCAGGGATCCTGATACAGGTGCCCACTTGGAAAGAATCAGGTATTTTTCCAAAACCCTGGCTGAAACCCTGTCCAAGAGTTCAAATGCTCCCTCAGAACTCAATGCCCGTTATATTGAGAACATTTTTTTGACCAGCCCGCTTCACGATATCGGCAAGGTTGGAATTCCGGATCATATTTTACTCAAACCCGGGCGATTGACCGGGAAAGAATTTGATATCATACAGAATCATAGTTTGATCGGATACCAGACTCTTCATGACGCATTGCAGAAATCTCCAAAAGCCGAATATCTGCGGATGAGTGCCGAGATTGCCCTGTCACATCATGAAAAATATGACGGCAGCGGATATCCGAATGGGCTGAAAGGCGATGATATCCCCTTGTCAGCAAGGATAGTTGCATTGGCAGATGTTTATGATGCCCTTACTTCCAGACGGGTGTATAAAAACGCGATGTCCAATGATATAGCATATACGATTATTCAAAAAGACAGCGGAACTCATTTTGATCCTTTGGTTGTAAAAGCTTTTGAACAATGCTTTGAGCAATTTATTGCGATCAAGGAAAGGTTTTATGAGAATTGATTCTTCCGGTTTGATATAGCATAAAAAAGAACCTGTTAGGATTGGTCCACAAATTTAGTTAGTTTTAGCTCATTTTGCTCACTGATTGTTTTAATCATTACTCCGATTCCATAATGATATTTCATCTGGCAATAGTTTTAAAATGCCTTGTTGGTTCTATTACCGAAATGTTTTTTACGACATTCCAGGCATCCGCCATTTTAAATCATTGTATAAACCATTCCCATGAGGTAATGATGTGACGGAATATGACAAAAGAATAAAACCAACCGTTTTTGGAAGAATAACAATATGGCAATGACAGACTTAGAATTCAAAAGAGCAGTTTCTCCACCTGAAGCCGGTCAGGAAATGGCCTATTTTTTTATTTTTTATGATAATTCGATTTTTATTTATGAAAAAGAGGAGCAACAGGTTTCGATTCCCATTTTTAAGATGGAAGAAGCACTCAAATTGAAATTGGAAAATATATGTTTTTTAGGAATGCTTGGAGATCGAAGCTGCTATAGTTCCCATGCACAAACTTTAAACAGGGAAATCGGTTTAAAGCCGATAAATATTAGAGCATTATATGAGAAAGTTGATTTATTATTCTGGAAAGTCGCTGGCTATGCAAGGCAGATACACGA
>JBDLIV010000192.1:0-4398 GCA_039714675.1 Thermodesulfobacteriota bacterium | reverse complement strand
AAACAAAGAAGCCACTCTATTATATTTTTTCTGCATGTGGTTTATATTAAGCTTTGCCTGTTCAATCCTGGTTTGATTAAGCAGGATCTCTTTTTCAAGTATTTGTCTGTCCAGATAAATTAGAGATGAACTTTGATCGACTTTATCCCCTGTTCTGACATTGATTTTCGTTACAAGACCTGGGACTTCTGAAGAGAGATGACTGATTCGTTCATAATAGAGTGTGCCAATAAAAGATCTGTTATGTGCAACATTCTGAAAAACAATTTTTGAAGTGACCACCTTTACAGGAGGTTTGTTTTGACCATATACCAATGAGCAATTTAAAAAGATCAGGATTAACAGGATTTTAAGAACACGCATACTCTCTCCTATGCATATTTTATCTCTCTTTTTAACCTTATGATGTAGTTTTGTACAGACCTAGCCTATTTTATAATGTTGTTTTCTGCAACATTATTCTTGCATCGGCTATTATACATTGATCTTTTGTGCAGATAACAGGATTTAAATCAATGGATTCCATATCATCCTGGAACTCCATTATTAACAAAGAAAAATCAACAATCAGACGAGTTAAAATTTTCATATTAACACCAGGTTTTCCCCGATGCCCGAAAAGAATGGCCTTGGCTTTTAAGGATTCCACCATTGATAAGACATCATTTTCTCTGAGAGGTGCCATTCTGATTGCAGTATCATTATAAATTTCCACGGATGTACCGCCAATGCCAAAAACCACAACAGGCCCGAACTGAAAATCATTTTTTGCCCCGATAATAAGCTCTATACCCTCAACCATCTGTTCAACAAGAATATTCTCGCATCCTTCAAGTTTTTGAAGTCTTGCCATCTCCTTTTTAAGATGACTGCTTGAAGTAAGATTGGTAACAACAGCCCTTTGTTCTGTCTTATGCACTATTTTTTTTGATACAGCTTTTACCACAACTGGAGAGGATGAATCCTCCATGAACTGGTTTGCTTTTTCAAAGGAGTTGGTTAAAATACTGTCAGGAACAGCAAAACCTTGCAATTTCATCAATGTCTTTGCATCGGGCTCCAGCACCCAGCCAAGGGATTTGCTGTTTTCAATTATATTCCAACTGCTCTTTTTTAACATGGCCGATACCTTTGCAATGCTTTTGCCATAAGCACTGCTCCTTCAACAGAGGAGGCCACTGGAATATTATTCAGTTCAAACCCTTCTATTATAATTCTATATTTATCTTCATTGGGAACATATGCTATCATGGGTTTGTCTTCATTCATGGCTACCTGACTCAGTTTTGCACCTATATCAGCTGAAATACCCGGTGAATATGGAATCAGCAATGCAAGAACACAACCTATATTTTTATCCCTTGAAAGGTGTCTTGCAGCAGTCACAATATCACTGTCCATGGAACTGCCTGTAAGATCCAATGGGTTTACAAGGGAAACTATATTTTTTATCTCTTCAGATAATTTTTCTTGAATGGTATCCATTGTGGTCTGTTCTATCCTGGGTATGGACATACCATGCAATTCACAGGCATCTGCAGCAATAACACCATGCCCGCCGCTCAAGGAGATAATACCCACATTTCCATTCATGGCTTTTGAATAACAGCTTAAAGATTCACAAAAGGATGTCAGCTCATATTCATTGTCTGCTTCAGCTACACAATACTGATTCATAATCTGTGAAAAAACCCTGTAATCTCCTGCAAGGGAAGCAGTGTGACTGGATGCAGCCTCAATACCTTTTTTACTCTTCCCTGCCTTTAAAATAATTACAGGCTTGGAACAAAGCCCTGCTTTTTCTATGAATTCGCGTCCCTCACCTCTGTCAAATCCTTCAACATAAAAAGCAATCGCCTTTGTACCGGGATCTTGATCAAACCACTCCAGCATATCAGTTTCTCTGATACAGGCTTTATTACCTATGCTGACACCAAGGGAGATGCCTATTCCCTGACCAGCAAATTTAACCATCTGATCCACAAGAACTCCACCGCTTTGAGAGACAAAACCAATATTACCTTTGTCAGGATGAATGATCCTCTCTCCGGGAAGAAAAAAAGTGTCCACATAGTCAGGCGCATAAATACCAAGGCAGTTTGGCCCTATAAAAGGAAAAGAAGCCTCTTTTGCCATATCAGCGACCCTTTTCTGCAGATCTGAATTTCCTGCTTCTGCAAATCCACCGGAGATTATCACAGCACCACCGACCTGGTTTTTTATACACTGTTCCACTACACCGGGGACAAATTGGGCGCGAACTGCAATAACTGCCAGGTCAATGTCTGCTTCAACATCCTCAACACTTTTATAAAGTGTTTCCCTGTTAATACGTCCACCTTTGGGATTTACAGGAAATGTTTTAACAGGATACCGCAAATGATTCTTATTATAAATCACATTGGCAGGATGACTATCCTGGGATGTTGAAACCCCGATAACTGCCATGGTAGATGGCCTGAATAAAGGTCGTAAATCCATTGACTATTTAATTATCCTGCTCTGATAAATAGTCATCATACATTGATTCCAGTGCAAGCTTGTGTTTTGCCTCCTCCTGAACAAGAATCATAAACAATTTTTTAGCATCATCATTGTCTGTTTTTGCTGCAAGATCAGAATAGAGATTAACTGCACTCTCCTCTTTTTTCATGGCAAGCTTCAGAATATCAGGCATGGGCATTCCTTCTTTATATTCTGTCTCCACCATATAATCACTGATTTTAAGATCAGCAATCTCTCTGAATTCATAGGAGTCAATTTTCTCTTTGTTGTCTGCAATATTGGAAAGCATTGCAACATGCTTTTCTTCCTCTTTTACAAAACCTTCAAAAATCTCTTTAAGTGATGCTATGGTCGCCTCTTTGGCTAATAAAGTATAAAATTCTACTGCTTCCTTTTCCCTGTCCGTGGCAAAATTTAATATTTCATCAACAGATTTAAACTCCATGTTTACTCTCCTTAATTAAATATACTTTTCATGTTTATAAAAACAGTCAGTTATCAAGTTTCTTTTTAAGATTTTCTACTAATTTTTCATAGGACTCTTTCTGCAGGATTTGATCAAACTGGGAGCGATAATTCCCCACAAGGCTTACACCTTCAATCACCAGATCATAAACCATCCATTTTCCATCCTTTGTTTCATACATCCTGTAATCAATCGGTATCTCAACTGTATCAGTAATAATTTTTGTGTTAATCTGGGCTTTTTTCCCTCTGATAAATTCTTTTACATAAACCACTTTTTCATCGGTATAGGTATCTATTTTGGATACATAGGTCTCTTCAAGAAGCTGGCCAAACATATCAATAAAAACTTTTTTCTCTTCATCACTTCTTTTTCTCCAATGTCTGGCAAGACTCAGTTGTGACATTTTTGCAAAGCTGAATCTTTCATGCAGTATCCTGCGAAGGGATTCTATTTTCTCTTCTTTCTTTTCATCTTCTTTAAGAGAGTCGTCCCGCAATATTTCTAAAACATTATCAATAGTGCCCTTCAGTTGATCATGGACAGGTGAAGCCAGAATCTTGTTTCCTGGAATAAAAAAAGAGATTACCAAAAGAGCAAGAATAATTATCCTAAACCGTTTCATTTATACATCCTCCAGATGAACCAAACTTTTCTAACTATTGTACAGTTTTTTATATGCATCATCTACATTAGTTTTTATATTAAAGATATTGTCAAGTTTTGTCAGTGCAAGTGCATTTTTCACGTTTGTCCCCAGCCCGGTCAGAATAAACTCTCTGCCGGCTTTTTTGCTCCATTGAAGACCTTCCACAAGGGTTGCAATACCAGAGCTGTCCATAAATGAAACCTCGGAAAGATCAACTATAATCCCTTTCACATTTTTTTTAAAAAAAGGAAGCAGTTTTTCCCTCAAGTTTGGAGATGTGAACATGTCGACTTCACCTTTAATACTAACGACACCAATATCCTCTTTTTCTTTACTTTTAATTTTAAAACTCATAATTTATTACTTTTCAAAAATATATTTACTGACAAGTTCTTCCAGACTGATGGCAGACTCTGTGTTCATTAAAAAACCCTGATCTTCCAATAAATCATCAGAACCGCCAGGGGATAACTTGACAAACTTGTCCCCTATAACTCCTTTTGTTCGAATGGAAGCAATTGTATCATCTGTAATCTGAGTCCCGTTCTTTATTTCCATCTGCACAAGTGCTTCATTTTCTTCAAGGGTAATTCTCTTCACTTTACCCACTGGCACACCGGCAATTTCAACAGAAGCCGCTACCTCAAGACCTTCTATGGACCCGAATCTTGCATCTATTATAAAGGAATCAGTTCCAAAAAGAGCAACACCACCGAGGTTAACAGACAAATATACCAGACATGCAATGCCCAGTACCATGAAAATGCCTACTGAAATT
>JBDLIV010000191.1:0-4410 GCA_039714675.1 Thermodesulfobacteriota bacterium | reverse complement strand
GGCTCTGTTATAATTGCACCAAACATATCCCGATGTCCTCTTGGTTCCAACATCAACATCTGTCTGATATTATCCCTGTTTTTGGAAACCCACTCTTTTTTATCCTGCATACTTGTCCCGGGTATATGGCCGATTCCACTGGTTACTATCCTTGTAGCTTCACCCATGGTATGGGAATCCACTGCATTAATAATATGGGAAAAATTCATCTATCCTGCTCCTTTTCAATAACAAATTGAAATTTCATCATAACAATTTCAGCAACCAAGGAAGATCCTTTTATTATCAATCTCAATGGTAGTTTTTGAATAAGTCAGCTTTTTTATAATTTTTCCATCTTTAAAATGAATTACATCAACACCTCTTCTGGTTTCAGGTTTGCCTTTAAACTCCGGTTCAATTGACGGCCATTTAAGAACCCAGCGATAAAGGGCTTTTTGAAGGTCTTCATCAATAAAAGTTTCTTCTTCGATGAACTTAAAATTTCCATGGTTGTCAAACCAGGGTTTCCAGGCTTTTCTCAATGCTTCTATACCTTTAATATAAGCACCAGTCCAGTTTTCAAAATAGATGTCATCATGGTAAAAAGCCATCATTTTATCAAAATCATAATTTTCCCATGCAAGATTCCACTGTTCAAGCAGGGACTCGATCTCTTTTTTTTTAAGTTTCATTCTCCCCTCCTCTAATTTTGGGTTAGTTATACTGATATATTTGATTAATAATCCAGGTTATTATGAAAGGTCAATCAAAAAATAAATTTAATTCAGTCCAATAATATGATATCCAGATCAATAAATCCTTTTGCCAATGCTTAGGGTTGACTACTGTTTTTTGACTGGTATATCAGATAAACATAATGATTTATATACTATAACAACAATGATGTTTCAGCGTACAGAGTATAATTATGGGCAATATATGATTTCATCCCTTAAAGCTGTAAAATTAAATAACGAAGTAGCAATGATAGGCCTTGATTTTGGTTCTACAACAAGCAGTGCAATGGTCGCGCTTGCAAGAGTTGCTCAGAACAGTATTACCGGCAGGATGCAGTTTGAAAATTTCCGGGTGGTTTATCGCTGTAATCCAGTTTTTACACCTTTTTCCAACACAAAAATCAATATAAAATCCCTAGAGAATTATTTAAATAAATGGCTTAAAGAAAGCAAGACTGGCCATGAATCTTTTTTTGCAGGTGGAGCTATTGTAACGGGCATTGCTGCAAAGAAAACAAATACAGAGGCTATTGCCAGGCTCATAAAGCAAAAAATTGGCAGAAGCGTTATTGCTACTGCTGATGATCCACGTCTTGAATCCTGGCTTGCATTTATGGGCAACTCTCTACTTATTTCCAAAGCTTTGCCTGATATTCCAGTTATTAATATTGATATTGGAGGCGGAACCACCAATCCTGCTCTTGGTATAAACGGAAAGGTTATAAGTACCGGGTGTTCGTTTATCGGGGCAAGACATTTTGTGTTTAAACCAGGGACCTGGCAATTGACTGAAATCTCTGACTGGGGAATGGATCTGCTTGATTATTTGTCCATAAAAAAGAAGATTAAAGAAGAATTTCCAACAGAAGAAATCAATTCCATAATTAATTTTTATATTAAAGCTCTGGAAGCCTTAGTTAAAGGAGAATCAGATTATTTTAATAAAAATGGTTTAAAAAGGTATAATCAGGTTCCATTTTTAATTGACAATATTTTAAACACCCATGAAAAACAGAACACAGTAATTACATTCTCAGGTGGTGTTGGTGAACTGGTATATAAATATAGCCAGGGAGGATCAATGCCTGGCACCACTCATTATGGAGATTTGGGAATTGATATTGCCAGGGCAATTCTTAAATCAAAAACACTATCTTGCAGCATTAAAGATATTGTACCGGAGAACCTTGGCAGAGCAACAGTTTACGGATTGACTCTACACAATACTCAGATTTCAGGGACAACTGTTTTTTTGTCGAATCCTGATGCCCTGCCTTTAAGTGATATCCCCATTGTTGCAGGCTTGGGTTTGAATGCTGGTCCCGGCGAGATAAATCAGGCTTTAAATATGGTTAAAAATTGTAGGCAAGGAGGGTGTATCCAAATTGGATCTGATCTTAAAAACCAGCCAGAGCGAGTAAGACTGAAAAGTGTAAAAAGGTTAGGTACCACTTTGGCCTTGGGAATTAAAAACAGTGGTTTTGTAAAGGATTTGCCTTTGGTTCTTCTTGTCGAAAAAAACTTTGGCAAAACTCTGGGCAATTACGCAAGCTGTTGGAATACAATAGATGTAAACCTTGTTGTTATAGATGAAATACCTGACAGGGAAGGTCATTTTATAAATATCGGGCAGATTCATAACAATGTGATTCCAGTCTCTTTTTATGGAGTCAGGTGAAAAAGTATTTAAGGGGACTCAATAAACCATGAAAAAAATTATACCATTAAATGAAATCAAAGTACCTGGTCCAAAACCTGAAGAAGTTTATTCAATTTCTATTCTGGACAGAACATTTTATTTCACCGGTTTGAAAAAGCTCTTGGGAGCGGCAGATATAAGCAAGGCAGGAGATCGTACAACAGGTCTTGCAGCAAAAAATGAAATGGAGAGAGAGGCAGCACGCATGATTCTCTCTTCCCTCACCTTAAAGCATATTTTTGATAATCCACTGACAGATGAAAATAACAGAGTAGATAAGGTTATGCAGGCAGGTTATGAGATTGATATTAACATGTTTGACAAAATATCATCCATGACTCTTGGAGATATGAAAAATTATCTTCTTAAAAAAGGAACAAAAGAAATCATGCAGACAGGCAAAGCACTTACCCCTGTTATGGCAGCAGCTCTTGTAAAACTTATGGATGCACATGAGCTTATTTTTATCCCCAAAAAAATATATAAACCCACTAAAGCCAGAACACTTATCGGCACTCCTTCCACACTCTCTTTCAGGCTCCAGCCCAATCATCCGAAAGATAACCTTGATGCCATATCCCTGCTTGTGTATACAGATCTTGCCATGGGAATGGGCGACTGCCTTATTGGTGTAAATCCTTCTGAAGGGTCAGTGGATAATATAAGTGCAATTTTACATCATCTTGATAAACTTCGCAGACAGACAAAAGCTCCAACCCAGATATGTGTTCTCGGACATGTAAAAACTCAGCTTGCCGCTCTCAATCAGGGGGCGCCTGTTGAGATACTTTTCCAGAGTTTTGCAGGGACAGAAGAGACACTTACCAAAGAGTTTGACGTAACTATTGATTTTATGGATAAGGCATACAAGACCATGGCAGAAAAAGGAGTATTAAAAAATATTGCTCCCCAGTTCATGTATTTTGAAACAGGCCAGGGCAGCGAAATGACATATCAAAAACACAATGCTATGGACATGACAACATGCGAGGCCCTCTGTTATGGATTATGCAGACGTTATGACCCTTTTATGGTAAACAGTGCCACAGGTTTTATTGGGCCTGAAACACATGCTGATGATTTTGAATTGATGATTTCCAATCTCCAGGATAATTTTATGGGCAAACTTCTTGGTCTTCCCATGGGTATAAGTCCGAGTTATACTCTTCACTCAAATTCTCATCTCGAGGGTCAACAAATGGCAGCCCAGCTTGCAGCAGCAGCCGGAGCTAATTTTTTCATGGATATATACCTTGGAACTGACAGAATGCTGGCGCATTTTGTAAACTCCGGTCATGATGACCAAACAATGCGTGAGGTACACAACAGGAATCCTGCACCTGAGTTTCTTCAATGGGCAATTGAAAAAGGCATCTTTGAACAATCCCCCTGCGGTAAAGTGAAAAGGGGACCCAACTGGGGGAACCCACGTCTGTTTGTAGAATCAGATATAGAATTTCATCGCCTTTATGAATCTCTTCCATCTGCGCCGGGTTTTGAAAATGCAGGTCCTCGCCCCATAAACAGTGTCCAGCGTATACTGCGTACTAACCAGGCTGTGGGAAAAGAGGCTGTACACAGCAGATTGAATATTGAAAAGTTTTCAGACTTTTCTTTTCGAGAATTTAAATCAGAAGCTAAAAACCAGGCAGAACATCTTCAAAATCCTGAACTTGGATCTAGACTTTCATCGGATGATTTGAAAATGCTCTCTTCTGAAGAAAACGATATTCAGATTATTGTTACAGATGGACTCAGTGCCGAGGCTGTTCATCATAATATTCCTGAAATGCTGCCTGTTATCATGGATGGATTACAAAGTAAAAATTATTCTGTGGGCCAGACAATGCTTGTACATTACGGAAGGGTTAAGCTTGCAGAGTGTATTGGGGACAGACTCATGTGTAACCTTGTTATTCTGCTTGCAGGTGAACGTCCCGGAGGAGATGCCCTCTCTTCAAAAAGCATGTCTGCATACTTAGCGCTCAAACT
>JBDLIV010000190.1:0-4418 GCA_039714675.1 Thermodesulfobacteriota bacterium | reverse complement strand
ATAGATCAAACCAATGGTGAACTTACAAGTGTTGTTGCAACAATTGGAACAAGCGGTACCCTTATGGGGCTTTCAAGACGTTTAAAAGAGTATAATAAAAATATTCAGATTATCTGTGCAGAACCCTATCTCGGGCATAAAATTCAGGGTTTGAAGAATATGAAAGAGTCTTATACTCCTGAAATTATGGAAAAAAGTCGTTTTGATGATAAAATTAATATTGATGATGATACAGCCTTTGACATGGCACGCAGGCTTGCAAAAGAGGAGGGGCTTTTTGTTGGTATGAGTAGTGGTGCTGCAATGGCTGCTGCCATTGAGCATGCCAATAATATTAAATCAAGGCAAATTAAAACCGGTACCAATAAAAAAAGTGCTGTTGTGGTTATATTCCCTGACAGTGGTGAGCGTTATCTCTCCACAAGCCTTTTTGCCGTTGAAAAACATATTGCCCTCTCTTTGTTCAATACCTTTTCAAAAACCAGGGTGCAGTTTGAACCTTTGGACAAGGAAAAAGTATCTGTTTACACCTGCGGTCCCACAGTCCATGAAAGGCTTAATATCGGAAAGTTTAGAAGATATGCTTTTACAGATCTGCTTGTAAGATACATTGAATACCAGAACATCAGTGTAAATCATGTGGTCAATATTACTGACTATGATGACAAAACCCTGCAGGGATCATTGGATGCAGGGATAGATCACTCCAGGTTTACACAAAAATATTTTGATTTGTTTAAAGAAGATCTTAATAAATTAAATATCCGTCAGGCAGATGTATATCCAAAAGTATCTGAACATTTTGAAGAGATGATTGATCTTGCAAGGGATTTAAAATCAAAACACCATGCCTATGAAAAGCTTCATTCTCTCTATTTTGATATTGCAAGCCTTCCTGAATATGGTGAGTTTTCAAAGATTAATCTTGATAAGATAAAGATTGGAGCAACTGTAGATCTTGATGAGTATGAAAAACGCAACCCAAAGGATTTCACACTGTTAAAAAGGGTTCGACTTTCAGAACTTAAAAGAGGGATTGGCATCAAGACCCAATGGGGCAATGTCCGTCCTTCTCTTCACTTGCAGTGTGCAGCCATTGCCATGAATTATTTTGGAGGTGATTTTGATATTCAGACAGGTTCAAGAGAACTTATCTTTCCCCACCATGAAAATGAAGTTGCTATTGCAAAGGCTGCAAAAGGGGCAGGGCTTGCAAAACAGTGGCTGCATTGTGATCCGGTTCAATATGATGGCTCTTTAAATACTGATGATATTAAAGAATTAACACTTGACAACCTTGTTAAACAGGGTTTTAAACTTAAAACAATCCGATTCTGGCTGATTTCAAATCATTATAGAAAAACTCTGATATTAACGCAGCAGGGTTTGAAACAAGCCCAGTTTACTTTGGATAAAATTAATCAATGCATTAATACCTTGAGTGTTATTAAGAGCGGCCGGCAGTTTAAAGAAATTGATCAACTGATTTATGATGTTAAACAGGATTTTATTAAATCCATGGAAGATGATTTAAAGATTTCAAGCGTTATCGCAGGAATGCTGGCAAATGTAAAAAAAATTAACAGATTGATCAATCAGAATCAAATTAATCCAGAATGTGCTGGGAAACTTATTGACTGTTTTAAGGATATTGATAAAGTACTCAGAGTTTTTAATTTTGAAAAAAAAGATCAATATACCATGGAAATTAAGGATCTGATAAAACAACGCGAATGTGCAAGAGAGCAAAAAAATTTTAAACTGGCTGATGAAATTAGAGAGCAGTTAACCACCTTGGGTGTCGACACCCATGACAAAAAGGTAAATTAATGATGCAAACCCTTACAAACAGATATCTCTTTTTTCCATTTACCCATATCACCCAAAATGATTTGGATACTATTTTAACTTTTTTTCCCCAATTTCATTGTTTATCAATAAACAGGAATTTTAAAAAGAGTAAGAACCTGCAACAATTGTTTGATCAGGGAAAAATTATTCCGTATTTTTTATCCCCTGAAATTCTTGCGCCTCTTGGTCAAAAGCTTGAACAATTTCTGGAGTGGGCCAGAATACATAAGGGAAGTGAAAATAATCTAAAGTTACTTTTAAAAAATAATCCATATTTCACCAATGATTCAGATGTTTCAGCAATAAAATCACAGATCAGAGGGAGCAGAAAGGATAGAAAAGACTCTTTATCCGATGAATCATTTTTGCAAAAAGATTTACTATTTTTAAAGATGGCTCAATTGTATGACGAACAAAAAGAGGATATTGATCATGAATTAAAGGATCTCACCCAAACCAGTGATGAACTTGTTTCAACCCTGCGGGGATTGGAGGATTTTGAGGATGAAATCAAGCACACAAAGCCAGATAATGATACAGATTCAGGAACCATAATGACCCGGGAGAGGATATTTGCCTGGTTCAGATCTATGCATACAATGAAATTGTTAAACCAGGAAGAGACACCTCCTCTGTTTATCACTACAAATAGAGAGATTTTTTATTTTTTTGAATCAAATTGCAAAAATATCATAAATATCCTTGACATTGATAATATAAAAGTGCATGGAAACAGATGTGAAAATCAATATAGATGGCAAGATCAATTTGAAAACTATTTGAAGAGTGCCATTAAAGGCAGTGGCAATCTCAAAAACAAGCTGCCTGAAGTGAATGACAGCTGTTCAAAAAGAGGACAAATTAAAGTTTGTAATTTTGCCGGGGGTGATATAAATAAGATTCTTAACTTACCAGATAAACATATATCTGTCTGTTTAATTAAATTAAATTGATAAAAAACCTTGATTTTAATTAATCACATGTTATAAAAGCGTTTTTTATACAGATTATATTTAATATAAGTTGTAATATAAATAATCTTAAATTTTTTAAGGAGGCTATTAAAATGGCATTTAATCCAATTGTTGATCAAGACAAATGTGTAGGTTGTGAAGAGTGTGTTGACGTATGTCCAGTTGAAGTTTTTGAAATGGAAGATGACAAATCTGTTCCAGTTAACGCTGAAGAATGCATGGGATGTGAAAGCTGTGTAGAAGTTTGTGAAGAAGACGCCATTGTTATTGAAGAAGATTAAGACACTCTTTCATAAATAATAAAAATACCGGGTTGTTTGTCTGCTCGGTATTTTTATTTTAAAGCGTTTGCAATTTTATGAAGCTGCTGCAGGAATCAATTCAAGAAAACAGTATTTGTCTTGTGGGAATTCCCCTGGACAAAAATTCCTCTTTTCTGAAGGGTGCTTCTCTGGCACCTGAACAAATTAGAAAAGCCTATTTTTCAAGTTCATCCAATCTGTGGTCGGAAAAAGGCTATGACCTTGAGTCAATAGAGTATTTATACGATTGTGGAAATCTTGACTTTAAAGAAGGTGAGGATGAATTTAATACCATCACCAAATTTGTTGAAAAGGCACTTGACCAGGATTGTTGTCTGATTTGTCTTGGGGGAGATCATTCGGTTACCTTTCCTGTGATAAAGGCATATGGAAAAAAATATAATAATCTTAATATCCTTCATCTTGATGCCCATCCTGATCTATATGACAGCCTTCAAGGCAATGTCTATTCCCATGCCAGCCCTTTTGCAAGAATCATGGGAAAAAAGCTTGTGAAAAGAGTTGTGCAGGCAGGTATTAGAACCATGAATGGGCATCAGCAGGAGCAGGCGGAAAAATTTGGTGTTGAAGTCCATGAAATGAAGGATATTCAAAGCTGGCCCGGTTCATTTCAATTTAACGGGCCTGTTTACCTCTCCCTTGATTTAGATTGTCTTGACCCTGCCTTTGCTCCGGGAGTTTCTCACCATGAACCAGGTGGAATGACAACCCGCCAGGTTGTTGATATTATCCATCATTTTAAAGGAAAACTCATTGGTGCTGATATTGTAGAATATAATCCTGACAGGGATGTAAATTCAATGACATCCATGGTTGCAGCTAAATTTCTAAAGGAAATTATTGCAAGGATATATGAGAACTCAAAATCTGAGTGACAAACTACTTAACCCGCCGTCAAGTTTTTTAAATTCTGAAACATCCACCTCAATAACTTTATACCCGGTATTCTCTATCATGTTTTTACAATGGTACTGGTAAGCAAAATCAAATCCCCTTTTTCATAAAATTGGCTGTATTGCTTAAGTAAACACCTGCAATAACGAGTATTGCTCCGATAATTAAAGATATTGTCAGCGGCTCTTTTAAAATAAAAAATGCAAGAATGATTGCGCTTATGGGAACAAAATTTATAAAAACCGCGGCTTTCATGGGGCCAATTTTTTTGATCCCGGCATAATACCATGAAAATCCAAGTGCTGTACCAAAAAAACCAAGATAAAACAGGCTTGCCCATTCAACAGGATTATAACTGAAAATATTTGAAAAAACA
>JBDLIV010000189.1:0-4444 GCA_039714675.1 Thermodesulfobacteriota bacterium | reverse complement strand
AATATAATCAGGATTTTTAAAATAGTTATTAGAAAACAAAGCCTATCAAAATAAGTAGGAAGCTATCGTGCATAAAATAACTCAAGAGTTTGAACATACATCTGAAAAATTGCAGGAGAGTGAAAAACTTTATAAAACCCTGTTTGAAAAAACAAATGATGCTTTTTTCATCATAGAAAAAGCCACAGGAAGATGTATTGATGTCAATGCTGCTGCAGCAAAATTGACAGGATGGCGTATTGAAGAGCTTAAAGAGATGACCTGCAGTGAAATTCTACCCAAAGATGCAGATGAGCGACTACAGATTTTTCAAAATCTCAATAAAGTAAAAGAGTTGGGGGATGAAACTTTTCACAGACCTGATAATTCTGCAAGGACTGCCAGATTAAGTGTTGTCCCTTTGGATGACAAGAATGTTATTTCCATTGCAAGAGATATTACCCATGACCTTGAAATGGAACAACAATTAAGACATTCCCAGAAAATGGAAGCAATCGGTACTCTGGCAGGTGGCATTGCCCATGATTTCAACAATATCCTATCCGGTATACTCGGCTATGCACAATTAGCGAAGATGCCCCTTAATGATCCTGGTAGAACTCAAAAACATTTAGATCAGATAATTCAGGGAGCCCAGAGAGCAGCCGGTCTTGTAAAGCAGATTCTGACCTTCAGCAGACAGGCAGACCATAAAAAAACCCCACTTAAAGCGTATCTCATAATCAAAGAAGCAGTCAAATTTTTACGAGCCTCCATACCGGCAAACATAGAAATAAAAGATAATATTGAATCCAGGGCCGCAGTATTGGCAGACCCTGTTCAGGTTCACCAGGTTGTCGTGAATCTTTGTACAAATGCTTATCATGCCATGCGTGATTCCGGAGGAGTTTTAATGATTGAGCTTAGCGAAATAGACATTACACCTTTGGAGATTGCTTTAGAAGACTCTTGTACTTCTGGCAGATATTTAAAGCTTGAAGTAAAGGATACAGGTCATGGTATGAACAAAGAAACACTTGAAAAAATATTTGATCCATATTTCTCAACAAAACAGACAAACCAAGGCACTGGACTTGGCCTGGCTGTTGTAAACGGGATTATCAAAAAACAGAATGGTTTTATTAGAGCATACAGTGGAATCAATCAGGGTTCAAGTTTTCAGATATTCTGGCCGGTGATTGAAAAACAAGAACCTTTAAAATCCAATGTAATGGTAAAAACAGATTTGATTCAAGGAAGTGGACATATCATGGTGGTTGATGATGAAGATGATATTCTTGAGATATCACAGGCCATGCTGGAGAAACAAGGATATCAAGTCTCAGTTTTTAAAGATGGAATGTCGGCTTTAAACGCCTTTAACAAAGATTCCGGGTTGTTTGACCTTATTCTCACTGATATGGCCATGCCTAAAATAACAGGTGCTGAACTTTCAGCTAAGATTTTAAATATACGAAAAGATATTCCAATTATTCTATGTACAGGATACAGCGACAATTTTGATGCAGATAAGGCACATGAAATTGGTATTAAACAATATGTCCAAAAACCAGTAATCTGGCAGGAGCTATCTGCTCATATCCGCGAATTGCTGGATCAAAATTAATACTGAAAACCTTGAAAATTTCTCCATTTGAAAAAAGAGTAAAAAGAAGAATTGTCGGCAGGGAGCATCAGTTTTTTGTTGTTTGTACTCCTGGTTTAAAAAAAGTCTGCCTCAATGAAATGCTTGCAGCAGGATTTGCTGGAAAAAAGCTGGAACTTATCCAGGGCGGCATAGAGTTCCAAGCAAGACTAAACAGGTGTATGGCGTTTAACCTTAACTTGAGAAGCCCCTTAAGAATTTTAATGAGGGTAGCCAATTTTAATGCAGATTCCTTTGAAAAACTTGAAAAAAAGATTGAATCCATTGACTGGATACTTTATTTGCCACAAAATTGTTCCCTGGAGTTTAATGTTACAAGCAAAAAATCCAGATTATACCATTCTGATGCCATAGCACAGCGGTGTGAAAAAATTATTTTTAATCAGTTAAAAACCAAAAATGGTTTTACAGCAAAGAATAAATCCAATCAGACAATCTACATCCGGGCTGAACATAATAATTTTACTGTTTCCATAGACACTACCGGTGATCTTTTGTTTAAACGCGGCATTAAAAAAAGAGTAACTCTGGCTCCCTTAAGGGACAATATAGCCTTTGCCATGCTGCGGTGGGCAGGATTTTCCTTTGAAGATGTCCTGCTTGATCCCATGTGCGGCTCAGGGACATTCAGCCTTGAAGCTGCCATGATGAAAACCAATGTGCCACCGGGATTTTATCGATCCTTTGCCTTTGAAAACTGGCCCGGATTCAGCCCCAAAACATTTGCTTATATGAAAAAAGAGGCACAAGAACAATTTGTTGATTTTTCAGATAAACAAATTTTTACTTCAGATATTCATGATGCAGCATTGGCTGCTCTGGAACAAAATATTTCCAATTATGATTTCTGCAATATCATTGATGCATCAAAAAAAGACTTTTTTACCATTAATCCTTTTGCGATCTCCCATGGAAAAAAGGGGATTGTCATGTTAAATCCACCTTATGGAAAAAGGCTTGGACAAAAAAAAGATACAATCTCACTGTATCAAGAAATCGGGAAAAAATTAAAATCAGATTTCAGAGGCTGGCGAGTGGGAATTATTCTTCCTTCAAGGGAAAGCAAATCCTTTCTTAGACTAAAACTTGAATTAAAACCTGTTTTTCATGGCGGACTTGATATTTTTGCAGGTATTGGCAAAATAGAATAGTTTAAAATATTTTTTCTCCTTTACAATTACAAAATCACGCAATATTATTAATGGTTATATCCATATGGATTGTATGTTAATTGGCATTTGAACTTCTGGATATTGAACCTGATAGAAATAACAAATTTTACGGGGACATGATGATTAAAATACTGATGATTGGAATGGGTGGATTTACAGGCTCTATCTGTCGGCATATGACCACTGAATTTTCCAATAAATTTTTTAACGAACCATTTTTTCCATATGGAACAATATTGGTGAATATAGCAGGATGCCTTTTTATAGGCTTTCTTGGAGGATTATTTGAAACAAGGCAAGTATTCTCATCTGAAATCCGCGCCTTGATTCTTATTGGATTTCTGGGAGGATTTACAACATTTTCCACCTTTGGATATGAAATATTTACAATTGCCCGGAATGGACAACTGGCAGTTGCCCTGGCAAACTTTCTGCTCCATATTATCCTTGGATTTGGCGCTGTATGGTTTGGATTCTCCATGTATAAACTATTATAATACTTAAAATAATCTCTCAACAGGCTGTTACACAACACCAATTTGTGAGCATAAGCTCCTCTTCGAGCCCCAACTTCATAAGTTGAAAAATTTACATTATGTAACAACCTGTCGGCAAAAATATAAACAATTGTTAGATAAATTGAGTTTGCAGGAATGAAAATATGAATAATTCAGAACAAAACACACACTTTTTTTCAACCCAGGTTTATTACGAAGATACTGACCATTCAGGTGTTGTATATCATGCTAACTATTTGAAATTTTTTGAGAGAGCAAGAGAAGATCTCATTGGTGTCAAAACACTTGTTGATATGTGGCATGAGCATGGAATTGGATTTGCTGTTTATAAAGCAGATTTAGGTTTCCATGAGGGAGCTGTTTTTGGAGACCTTCTTGAAATCAAAACAAGATGGAAAAAAGATGGAGCATACAGACTTGTTTTCTCCCATGAAGCCTGGCGGCCTGGTGCAAACAAGGCTGCTGTTACCTGTACCCTGGAACTTGTATGCCTTGGTGCAAACAAAAAAGTAATGCCCATCCCGGAGCTTGAATTTTTAAAAACAGGCAAAAGCAATTTTTAAGGGAAAAAGACGTAGATGTCGTTTCAAAATGAAGAAGAAAAAACAAATATAAAATCAGCCCCATCAAATGGCCCGCATGAAGTTAAACTTGAAAAATGGATAAGTTGTGCTCCTTTTGAAAAGCTTCTTGGCATCAAAATTATTAAAGCTGAAAACGGACGCGCTGATTTAATTATGCCCTTTGTTTTTAAATTAGCACAAGGCAGGGGGATAGCCCATGGCGGTGCAATTATCACTTTAGCAGATACAGCAGTAGCCATGGCCGTTAAAAGTGTTGTTCCGCAAGGCAGCCGGTTTGGCACAATTTCATTAAACTCAGAATTCCTTGCTCCTGTCACACAGGGCGTTCTTACAGCAAAGGCAGAAATTAAGCTTTTGGAAGACAGAAAAGTTCAAGGTGTTGCCACTGTATTTAATGAAGAAAATAAACCAGTAATGAAATTTACATCTTTGTTCAAGCTTGCAAAAGATGTAAAAATAGAAACAAAACAGGATAAAAAAGAAAAAATTGAGAATTTAACAGAATATGTCAGAAAAGCTGCAAAA
>JBDLIV010000188.1:0-4457 GCA_039714675.1 Thermodesulfobacteriota bacterium | reverse complement strand
CTGTCGATGATAATCTCGCTTCCCACAAAAGATTCTGCAAGATTCCTGTTATCAATACCTTCAAGGGAGAGTAAAAATCCTTTTTTATGGGGTGATACCTTTAAAATATTAAAGGATTTCCCCTCTTTTTCAGCTGGTTTTAAAAAAACCTTGCTGCCAGGAGTGAAACTCTCAATGGAGTGGGCAAAAGACCACACTTTAAGGTTACCGTTGAGACCATGAACCCCACTTACCTTGCCTATGGTAAATGAAGCAGTCTTTCCCATAATTTATTCAATAATTTCAAGGACCGTACGTTTTTTAAGCTTAGTTGATGCTGCACTTAAAATCGTTCTCATAGCTCGCGCTGATCTTCCCTGCTTTCCTATAACTTTTCCAAGATCCTCTTTTGCCACCTTAAGTTCCAGAACACAAGTCTGATCTCCACTTACTTCTGAAACATTAACCTGATCAGGGTCGTCCACCAGTGCTTTTGCAATATATTCTATCAGCTCTTTCATCATTAAGCCTGGACCATGCCTTTCTGCTTTAACAGACTTGCAACAGTAGTTGAGGGTTTAGCACCTTCCCCAAGCCAATAGTTTATTCTATCCTCTTTAAGTGTAATGGCAACAGGTTCAACCATTGGATCATATGTTCCCAGCAACTCCAGGAATCTTCCATCTCTTGGCATCTCTTTGTCAGCAGCCACTATTCTGTAAAATGGTTTTTTCTTTGTTCCTTTTCTTGTCAATCTAATTCTTACGGCCATATTTTATCTCTCCTTAAAACGGCAGCATGTTTTTCATTGATTTCATGCCGCCTTTATTAAATTTCTTTATCATTTTCATGGACTGGGCATAGCTTTTTAAAAGTTTGTTAACATCTTGCACCTTAGTCCCGCTTCCTTTGGCAATCCTTTTTTTTCTTGACCCTTTAATAATGGTGTGTACACGTCTTTCACCCGGTGTCATGGAATTTATGATTGCTTCAATTTTATTAAACTCCTTGTCACTTATATTTATTCCTTTAAGCTGTTTTTTATTCATCCCCGGTATCATTCCAAGAATATCTTTAATGGATCCCATTTTTCTAACAGATTTCATCTGGTTCCTGAAATCTTCCAGTGTAAATGAGTTTTTCCTCAGTTTTTTTTCAAGGGCTTTAGCCTCTTTTTCATCAACTGATGCCTGGGCTTTTTCAATAAATGAAAGAGTATCGCCCATGCCAAGAATTCTTGATGCCATCCTGTCTGGATGAAAAGCTTCCAAAGCAGCAGCTTTTTCTCCCACACCTATGAATTTCAGAGGTTTACCTGTAACAGCTTTTATGGAAAGAGCAGCACCACCGCGGGCATCACCATCCATTTTAGTCAGTACAACCCCACCAAGATCAAGTGCTTTGTCAAATGATTCGGCAATATTCACTGCATCCTGGCCTGTCATGGCATCAGCCACAAGAAGGATTTCCGAAGGATTGATCCCTTTTTTAATACTTTTGAGCTCAGCCATCAGCTCTTCATCAAGATGCAGCCTTCCTGCAGTATCCAGTAACAGAGTGTCGCATCCCTGTTCCCTGGCTTCTAACTGTGCATCCTGACAAATTTTCAGGGGCTTCATCTCGGTTGTGGAAGCAAACACAGGAATATCTAATTGCTTTCCAAGTTTTTTCAGCTGATCAATTGCAGCCGGCCTGTATACATCCACTGGCACAAGAAATGGTTTTTTACCCTGTTTTCTAAGATAGCGGCCAAGTTTTCCTGCTGTGGTTGTTTTACCCGAACCCTGCAAGCCTACCAGCATGATAGAACTAAGAGTTTTTTCATTAAGATTTAAATCCTGATGCTCTGATCCCATCATCCTTGTAAATTCATCATTTACAATTTTTATGACCTGCTGACCAGGTGTAAGGCTTTGCATTACTTCCTGGCCAAGGGCTCGTTGCTTTATGTCTGCAATAACAGATTTTGCAACTTTATAATTGACGTCAGCCTCAAGCAGTGCCATGCGGATCTGCTTTAAGCCTTCTTCAATATTTTTCTCATTTAGAGTGCCATGACCTTTCAGTTTTTTAAAGACTGAATCAAGCCTGTCACTTAAATTTTCGAACATAAAAAACCCAACCTCAAAATATTCAACCAAATCGTTAAAATTAGTATATATTCAGTGATATGTCAAGAAAATATTAAATTAAATCTGGATGTTTGCCATATGGAATTTATGATTATTTAATCCATACAGTAATGCGATCGTTTGTATTGAAAAATTACCAGTTTTGCATTACCTTAAGCATTATGTTGAATATATTCAATGCTACATCATAATTTTCAATACATTTTATGGCGTGGAACAGTGGATAAAATGCTATTATTTGAAAAGGAATACAGACATGACTTTCAATAATCTTTTTAAGTGGTTAATTGACTACATAGCTGCTTACCCGGAAAAGTATAACCAAATCGCTATCTGGGGAGAGCCTGTCATGGCCTGCGCTCCGGCCGACATTAGGTTCCAGCGTTTGAAAGAGATTACCGTGCCAGACCATGCCCTTCCACAGGACCTTCTGCCCGGTGCCAGAACAGTAATTGTTTGGTTTATTCCCTTTAAACATCATATCCAAATTGACAACACAGGTGGCAAATATCCTTCCCTGAGCTGGGGTAGGGCGTATCCCTCCACCAACGACATGATCAACCTTGCAGGCCATGCCATGAAAGAGATGATTGAAAATATTGGGGGGAAAGCAGCCCTCACGCCGGCCACACACAACTTTGACAAGAAACGACTGGTAAGCCTGTGGTCCCACAAGCATCTCGGGCATTTGACCGGCTTGGGTCGCTATGGAACCAACTGTCAGTTCATCACTCCAGCAGGATGCAGCGGTCGAATGGGCAGTCTTGTAACAGATCTGGATTTAGGAGACCATCCTCTTGTGACGGCTGAAGAGCTGTGCCTGGTGAAAGCAGGAAAAAAATGCGGTAAGTGTATCAAGGCGTGCCCCATCAATGCTTTGTCAGAAAAAGGAATGGACAGAGCTGCGTGTTACACCCGCTTGCGGGAGAACTATCATATGCTGATGGAGCCGGACGGCCTGCCGGATAACACAGATGTCTGCGCCAAATGCCAGGTGGGCATGCCTTGTAGTTTAAAATCACCACTGCCGCCTGCTTAGGAACGTTCACAAAATAACTTGGACAAATTAATATCTATGGTGATCAAATCAGGTTTTGCAGCACACATTTTGAATTATCTTTGGTTTTATATTCAATATTTTTAGAAATTCCTGAAAACCTTTTACAAATTTATCTGGTTGGTATATAATTAATTACTTTTTACAGGACAATTCTACTGTTCACAGCTTGTGTTCTTAAGTATCGTTTGCACTCTTCTCTTTTTCCATACTCACACTATTGAAATGTGCGGGGATAGATGATTTTTTTAGAAGGATAAATCCCATAATGATAAATTCTTTACCATAATTTTTTACAAGGAGGTTATCATGAGTAAATCTATTCACAAATTAATTGATGAACAGGTCAAAAAGTGGGAAATGGGAACAAGAGAAGACAAACCCATTCAGGAATCCATTAATATTGTTACCATATCCAGAGAATCCGGCAGCCAGGGATATGAGATTGCAAAACAATTTTGTGAAGAGACAGGGTTTGATCTGTTCCATAACAAAATTATTGAAGCCATGGTTGAGACATCAAAAAACAGCAGAGCTCTTTTAGAAACACTTGATGAACGTGGAATGAATATTGTTGATGATATTGTGTCTAATTTTGTAAGTGAACAACATTTATGGCTGGATGACTATGCAAAACTCCTGTTTAAGATACTCTCTACCATTGGAAAACATGGGAATGCAGTTATCCTTGGAAGAGGTGCAAATTGTGTCCTTTACAAACAAAATGCTATCAGAGTAAGAATTGTTTCTCCCATGACAGTCAGGCAAAATCATATAGAAAAAAGCCTTGATCTAAATAGGGAAGACGCACAAAAACATATAGTCAGAACAGATGCCAATAGAATAGCTTTTGTAAAACGGTATTTTAATTCAGATGCAACTGACCCATCAAATTATGATCTGATTTTAAACACTGGAACACTCTCTGTTAAAAAGGCGGTACAGATTATTAAATATGCCCTTAATCAAGAATCTTAAAGTTTACGCTTAACACTGGTAATCTTATCCGTCATGGTCTGTTTCCGGTCTATTCTTGTGCCGGCTTTTATAGTGGTCGTTATCCTGGGAGCCCCCATTTCATGGATTCTTTCATGGCATTTTTTTACCACATCAAAGACCTTGTCCCACTCTCCTTCAATATTAGTGCCATAGGCATGAAGCTCTGAGGTGAGCCCTGCTTCATTGATAATATCATGACAGGCTGCCACATATTTTGAGACGGAAAGACCAACCCCGATGGGTACCACACATAAATCAATGATTACATTCATTTTTAATCTCCTATTATT
>JBDLIV010000187.1:0-4459 GCA_039714675.1 Thermodesulfobacteriota bacterium | reverse complement strand
AACTTCACGTACCTGCTCCATTAGTCTGATTCAAATTTGGGTGAAATGTTGATTGACTTTCCATATTGGAGTGATAATATCACTGTATCTATAAAAAGGAAATGAAGAATTTGATATGTGGACTACGTCTGCATGTTAAGGATGTTGTGAGCACAATCAAACATACAGAAAAATTTAAAATTAACCAGCCAGTAGAAATACTGTTTCCACTATTCAGTGCAGAGGGGGAGAAACTGTGGGTTCCAGGGTGGGATTATGAAAACATCATGGGATCAACTGATTTACACGAAAACTACGTGTTTTTAACAAAAAATCATGACCACGCCACAAATGATGCTATTTGGCTGGTGAAACAGTATGAGCCGAAATTTTATCTGGTTCAATTTTATAAGGTGGAGCCGGGAGATAAAGTGGGCGTTATTACTGTACAGTGCACAAAGTTTGCCAAATGCATAACTCAAGTAGAAGTCAGTTATGAATATATAAGTTTAAGCAAAAAAGGTGATGAATTTATTAAAAGCTTTACATCAACTGAATACAAAGCATTCATTGGAGAATGGAATAGTCTGCTCATCAGTTACTTTGAGTCAAAATGCTGATACAAAAAAGGAGATAATATGTTTAGAAACTATATAATCTCAATGGTTATGGCTTTTTTTATTATTGGTTGCGCAGATACTGTTGATAAAATGGGGAAAGGGAGTGAGCTGCCCAACAATACTGAATCCATGGAAACTAAACAACAAATTCAAACATTGGAAATCCGTGTGTTGTATCGTGAGCGAATGATGCTACCGCCTGGCTCTGAGGTTATTGTAACTTTGGAAGATGTTTCTAAAATGGATGTAGCAGCTGATATTATTGCAAAAGAATCAGTGCGGATTAATGGTGCTCCGCCTTACAATATATCAATTAATTATGATGCCGGGCGTCTGCATGAAAAAGGACGTTATGCTTTACGTGGACGAATAGAAAACAATGGGCAGCTTTTATTTATTAATACACACCGAATTAACGTATTAGAAGAGATTACAGGCAAGCCGGTTGAGATATTGGTCAAAAGAGTTCCTCTAAAGTCAGGCAAACAAGCAACACATAATACAAATTTAGCCAATACTTACTGGAAGTTGACGGCATTGTCTGAAATACCAGTACAGCTTGGAGCTGGAAACAAAGAGTTATTTATGGTACTCACGTCAGATGGATCAAACCTTCGCGGTTTTTCAGGCTGTAATAACTTTTCAGGGCAATACGAGCTTCAACAAACGAAATTAAGGTTTAATAAGATTGTATCAACAAGAAAAATGTGTTTTGAAAGGATGAAGCAGGAACAGCACTTCTTAGATGCTTTGATAAATACAGTAGGGTATAAAATTGACGGTGAAAATCTAACATTATACGAAAAAGATGAACACCCTGTTGCACGTTTTGAATCAAGGTACATGCAATGAGACAAGATTTGACAATTTTGTGCTAAACAAATAAAAAAATTCAACTTATACACTGGACAAAAGTGTTCTTGTTGCATAAAATGCAAAATATAAAAACAGTAGGAATGCTTGGAACCAGATTCATGCTGCTCAAGCGGTAAAGCTGGCAATAAAATGAACAAAATTTGGGACACAGTGTACACTATACAATAGTGTCTCATTATCTCTTATGAAACACTTAAAATCTGAACAATATGCCTAAAGTAAAAGGTTTTGGTGTGTGGCATGGATTTTGTATTATAGCTTTCAACAATAAAACACTTTAACAGGAGGAAGAATGGAGATTAATATCGACAAAATTTTAGAGACAGTCACTGTGTGGCTTACAACCTATTCAATTAAAATAGTGGCTGCCATACTTATTTTTATCATTGGAAAATGGATCTGTCGTAAAGTTACCAATCTGCTGACAAAGATTATGGAAAAAAACGATGTGGATGCTACCCTTACCAAGTTTTTGGGCAGTATTGTTTATTATACTCTTTTAATTGTCGTGATGATTGCAGTGGCAGGACAGCTGGGTATAAACACCACATCATTTCTTACAATTGTCGGTGCTGCAGGCCTTGCCATTGGTCTTGCACTGAAAGATTCTCTTTCAAATTTTGCATCCGGTGTAATGCTAATCTTGTTTCGTCCAATTAAGATTGGAGATTTTGTGGATGTAGGAGGAGTGACAGGAAATGTTCAAAGTATTGATATCTTTAATACCACTATTCACTCGTCTGACAACCAGAAGCATATTGTTCCAAATGCCAGCATTACCAGTGGTGTAATCACCAATGTTACTGCCAATGACACCCGGCGGGTTGATCTGGTCATAGGTATTGGTTATGATGATGATATAGGCAAGGCAAAAGGTATTCTTGAAGCTATTATTAAAAAGGAAGAGAGAGTACTTGAAGATCCGGCAGCAAATATTGCAGTTTCCGAACTTGCAGACAGCAGTGTTAATTTTGTTGTGCGCCCCTGGGTGAAAACTTCAGATTACTGGGATGTCTATTTTGCCTTGACAGAAGAGATAAAAGTAACTTTTGATAAGGAAGGAATCTCCATACCTTATCCACAGCAGGATGTTCATCTTTTTTCAGAGCAAAAGACACAGTAATTTATTGTGAAGGTTCTTTTCCTTGAACCTTTTTTCGGGGGATCTCATAAAGATTTTGCGTTGGGGTTCAAGGATCATTCCTGTCATGAGGTTACTTTAGTCACACTTCCGGACAGATTCTGGAAGTGGCGCATGAGAGGGGCCGCACTCTACTTTGTTGATAAGGTTAAAAATCTATCAGATTATGATGCAGTCTTTACCACAGACATGCTGAATCTGGCAGACCTGCAGTCCCTCAAGTGCAAAGAGATCCCTCCTGTATTAATGTACTTTCATGAAAATCAACTCTCCTATCCATTGGCATCAAGGCAGAAGCGCGATTTAAATTTGAGTTTTATCAATATTGTTTCTGCTGCTGCAGCCAATAAAGTTTTGTTTAATTCAAAATTTCATTTCAGTGATTTTATTAATGCTGCAATCCGGTTGGTCAAACAGATGCCCGATGCAAGGCCGGAAAGGATGATTGAACAAATCATACAGAAAACTAAAGTTGTTTATCCTGGCTGCAGGTTTGAAACAGGTGTGATTGATTTTAATAAAAAGGCTGCGGAAAAGCCTTTGATTATCTGGAACCACAGGTGGGATCACGATAAAAATTTTGAATTCTTTTTTGATGCCCTCGTAAGTTTAAAGGAAAAACAGATTCCTTTTTCTCTGGCTTTGCTGGGAGAGAGATTTAAAAAATTCCCTGATATATTTAGGCAGGCCAGAGAAAAATTCAGAGATGAGATTATTGTTTTTGGCTATGTTGAATCCAGGGACAAGTATATATCATGGTTAAAAAAAGGTGCAATTGTTGTAAGCAGTGCAATTCAGGAAAACTTTGGTATTTCTGTTGTTGAAGCTGTAAGGTATGGTTGTATACCTCTGCTGCCGGACAGGCTGTCTTATCCTGAGCTTATGCCCGATGATCTTCATCATAAAGTTTTATACCAGACAAAAAAAGATTTTGAAAAAAAACTTGAGGATATGATTGTAAATTATCCAGCATATATGCCCGTTCAAAAAAGATTATCCCGGCATATGGAACAATTTTCATGGGAGATCATGGTAAAACAGTATGATGATGTCCTGCAAAAGATGGGAAAGCAAAATACTGATCCTCTTGCGTAAATCAAGGTAAAAAACATGTCATTTGTTTGTTATTCTGCAGGGGATCCCTGTTTACTCCATCCACGAAGGGCGTAATACTCTTCTAACATCTGTTCCATTTCTTCTGATGTAAGTTTTTGACCTGACGGCAGTGCCTCTTTGTGGAGCCGGGCAGGAAGGCGGTCATCTTGTTTTTCAAAGCCTTCACGGATGTTAAACCTTCTGGTCATAGTGGATATGTTTCCTGCTATTTTTATAAGGTTATCTTTTTTACAGGACAGCCCAGTCACGCAGTACATCAATTCTTCTAATTCATCCCAGGAATAAAGGTCTCTGTAAAAACGGCACAAGACCGATGTGTCAAAAATATTGAGCCGGTCTTCATAATCAATGAGCAATTCGGCTTTTCCTTCCAGGGTCTCCGGAGGGATAATGCCTGACAGTTCCGGCTTGTAAAATGTGGTCCGAAGATGGCATGCCCCCCTGGGGGATGTGCCGTATGTTAACCCCATACCCTTGAGCACCCTTGGATCATAACCGGCAGGTTCCATCCCCTTGACATGGATGGCCAGGCCTTCAAGTTTCCAGGCCTTGGCTGCATGTTTGATACCTCTTGCCAGAAGGTCACCAATATCTTTGCGATCTGCAATCTTCTGAATTAACAGGGCGATTTTATCTGTGTCACCATATTGAATGTCTTCTTCAATGACTCCCCTTTGGGCTGCCTCTATGGTAAGACCGCATAAGTTGCCTGCTGTAATAGTATCCA
>JBDLIV010000186.1:0-4481 GCA_039714675.1 Thermodesulfobacteriota bacterium | reverse complement strand
AGTCAACAATTATGTCATTTCTATATTAAAAACCCAAAAAAGATTTTCTTATCAAAGGAAAAATATATGGATGAATTAGACCATGGATGGGGTTATGAAATATTCAAACTATTATCTGACAATATTGAAAAAGTTATTAAAGGACAAAAAGAGTGCATTCGCTATATTCTTGCAGGATTTGCAAGCAATGGCCATATACTTTTAGAAGACAATCCCGGTACTGGAAAAACCACGCTTGCAAAAGCTCTGGCAAAAAGTATTGATGCTGATTTTAAAAGAATTCAGTTCACTCCGGATCTTCTGCCTTCAGATATTCTTGGAGTATCAATTTTTGATCCGTCCCAAAGAATTTTTAAACTTCACAAGGGGCCTGTTTTTACCAATATTCTTCTTGCCGATGAAATCAACAGGGCTTCTCCGAGAACCCAGTCTGCCCTGCTGGAATCCATGGCAGAAGGGCAGGTAAGTATTGACACCAATATTTTAAATCTGGAGAATCTGTTTTTTGTCATTGCCACACAAAACCCTGTTGAATCCAGGGGCACCTATCCTCTCCCGGAAGCCCAGATGGACCGCTTTGCCATGCAGCTTCAACCAGGATATGTGACAAGGGAAGATGAAATGGCTGTATTGTCCGAACAGAGACAAAAGCATCCCATTGAATCTATTAATCCTTGTGTCAATCTAAAAGATTTTGCAAAATTACAGCACATGGTCAACCAGGTATTTATTTCAAAAGAATTACAAGGCTATATTGTGGATCTTGTCAATGCCACCCGAAATAAACCTGGAGTTATACTTGGTGCAAGTCCCAGGGCATCCATCTCTTTAATGAAAACAGCAAGCGCCCTTGCGCTATTTGATAACCAGGACTTTGTAACCCCGGACCATATACAGGAAATTGCAGTCAGTGTTATTGCCCACAGGCTGATGCTGGACCCCCAGTCAAGATTTTCAGGTAAGAGCGCAAGGATTGTGGTGGAAGAGGTTATAAAATCCATTCCGGTTCCAGTATAAACTTTCATGCTTGCCAAATTTCTATATAAATCCTATGGATTTTTCTATACTCTGCGGCTATGGCGAAAGCGCCATTTTACACCTGCCGGCATAATGATAATGGTGGCTGTTTTTTTATCAGGGCTGCTGGGGTTTAATATTCTTAAAACAAACCTGTACCAGGTTATGGCACTCAGTTTTTCCATAATGGGTGTTTCGATCCTGCTGAGCCTTCTGCCTTTTAAACTAAAGATAAAAATTAATCGCATTCTTCCTGAATATGCAACTGTTGATGAAAAATTTACCTATGAACTGAAAATTACAAATTTATCCTCAAAAACATATAAAGATCTGACTCTTTATGAAAATATTCATGATCCCAGACCCTCTTTTGACAACCTGATATCAACAAAAGAACCTTTTGAGCACACCAGAAATATCTGGGATAAAAAAACTCTTTATTACAGGTGGCAGTGGCTGCTGCATAAGAATATGAAAGCTTTTTTCTTGCCTGTAAAACTGCCTGATCTCCCTCCGGATGAAAGTATTCGCGTGACAGCAGAATTTATCCCCCACTGTCGAGGATATATTCACTTCTCAGGCTGCACCTTTGCAAGACCTGATGCCATTGGCCTATTCAATCAATTGATAGAGATTAAAAAATCTCAAAAAATAGTTGTACTGCCAAAACAATATCTATTTGCAAGCCCGGATCTTCAACCAACAAGGCAATATCATCCCGGCGGCATCAGCTTTGCCTCATCCATAGGCGATTGTGATGAATTCATGTCGTTGCGCCACTACCGTCCTGGTGACCCTTTACGAAATGTACACTGGAGAAGCTTTGCTAAAACCAATGAACTTGTGATCAAAGAATTTGAGGATGAGCATTTTGTACGGCATGCATTAATCCTGGATACCTTTTTAACGTCAGGCAATGAAGCACTCTTTGAAGCAGGGGTAAGCACTGCATCATCTTATATCACTTCAATGCAGACTTATGAATCCATTCTTGATTTAATGTTTGTGGGTAACAAGATCTTCTCTTTTCCATCGGGCAGGGGACTTGCACAACCAGAAAAAATGCTTGAAATTATGGCATGTGTTGAGCCATGCGAGGATAAAACTATTTTGGAGCTGCTACCACTCTTAGAATCCAATATCAAAACATTTTCCGGTTCAATCTGCATTTTTCTGGGTTGGGAACAAGGTCACAAAAAAATTTACCAACTGTTTAAACAGGCGCGAATCCCCATATTTATCATTGTCCTGGCCCACGGCGAATCAAAAGCGGACAAATTAAAAATAGAAGAGGCTGTTTTTCAAGATATAAATAATTTTAAAGTCGATATAAAAGTGATTCACTACAAAGACATCCGCCAGGAGCTTGGTATTGCATGAAAACACCCAGGTTTTTTCTATTTACAGCTGTTCTATTCTGGGGATGGCAGGTGCATCTTCTCTGGATTGCCATATGTCTTGGTGTTTTACTTGAATCTGCCAATATAGTTAAATCAAAATTTGATTTTAAACCTTCTGATTTTAATAAATTTATTGATATCAGTACGGTTCTTCTTGCAGGCACCATAGTGATTGCTCTGACCATTGAAGCAAAAGAAGCAATATTCATCCTTTTAAAATGGCTCCCCCTGATTTTTTTACCTGTTATGGCAGCACAGGTGTTCAGCACAAAGAATAAAATAGATGTTCAATCTTTTTTTATTGTAACAAGGAAAAAAATAAAAAGAGAAAATTATTACACCGATTATAATTATGGAACCATTGATTTCTCCTATATCTACAGCCTTTTTTGTATTATTTCTGCAGGCTCAGCAAACAGGCAGGGGAATCTCTATTTTTTATGTGTTGTTATACTCTTTAGCTGGGCATTGTGGCATGTCAGATCAAAGCGTATCTCACTGTTTTTATGGGGAATATGTATTCTTGCCACAATTATTTCAGGATTTGCGGGACACAGGGGCATTAGCATTGCAAGTATGAAAATTAACCAGTTGGTAATGGAATACTTTGACAATTATTATAATATTAATCCGTTTAAGAATTCTACTGCAATGGGTGATATTACAAATCTTAAACTGTCTGATAAAATTGTTTTAAGGGTATCATTCGAAAATTATACTCCAGGTAGAACCTATCTTCTCCACAATGCAGGATATAATAAATTTGTATATTCGAACTGGTTTGTAAAATCAGATTTTAAAGCTGTTGAGCCCGGTAGCGAAAACACTTTCTGGCAAATCAATCCCTTTGCAGAGAATACCAAGAAAATGACAGTTTATTGCAGACTTGTGAAAAAAAAATCCGTATTAAGCCTGCCTTCCGGTGTGGTTAGTATAGATGAAATGAAAACAGGGAGCTGTGAAAAAAATTCAATGCAGTCAGTCAGAATAGAAGATGGACCATCTTTGATCAAAAGTGTTGTCTCCTATACAGATACCCTCTTATATGATGCAAAGCCCTATGATCATGATTTATTGATTCCCAAAAACGAATTGCCGGGGATTTCACACGTAGCACGGGAACTCGGATTTGCAGACAAATCAGATGGAGAAATCCTGGAAATTATTAAGAATTATTTTTTAACAAATTATACCTACTCCCTGAATTTAAAAGGAAAAGGAGAGTATAAAACACCGCTTTTAAATTTTTTAATGCATACAAAGGCAGGGCATTGTGAATTTTTTGCCACAGCAGCTGCTCTTCTTTTAAGGCAGGCAGGGATCCCTGCACGATATGCCACAGGCTTCATTGCCCATGAATATTCCAAAATGGAAAACAGATTGATTGTCAGGCAAAGGGATGCACATGCCTGGGTTAAGGTCTTTCTTGATGGACAGTGGGAAAATTTTGATACTACCCCACCCTCTTTTTTAATTAACGATAGTCAAATAACAGAATCATCCCTGATAAAAGACTTTTTCTCCTTTTTAGGATTCAAACTGTCACTGCTGAAAAATGAAACCGGGGCAAAAATGATGAAAAAGTATGGTTTCTGGCTGACATTGCCTCTGGGTGTGATACTGTTTTTCAGATTAAGAGGATCAAACAAGATCAAGCGAGTCAGGACAGAGTCTAAGACCCGGGAAAACAGAAACCCAAAAAACCGTGAACCTTCATTCCTTTTAATAGAAAAAATGCTGCATAAAAAAGGTTTTCCGAAATATGAATATGAGACATATTCTGCATGGATTGACAGAATTGGGTATTCTTTTGACAGTACTAAAATAAAAGACATCCTTCAAAGCCTTTTACGGCTCCATAACAAAAAGAGGTTCAGCAAATCAGGGCTCAATAAATATGAACAAAAAAAATTTCACTCCGGTATAAAAAACATACTTTAAAATAAATGTCATTGAGTTTGTTTTCTTGACACTTAGTGTATTTTCAGTGTAATATTTGCGTTTGTTAATAAGCAATTTGTATTAAAGGAGTAAAATAGATATGTTTGGTCTTGGAATGCCTGA
>JBDLIV010000185.1:0-4490 GCA_039714675.1 Thermodesulfobacteriota bacterium | reverse complement strand
CCATAACATCCAGTGCAGGTTAAATTTACCGGCAAATATTTTAATAACCTTAAAACTAACTTGCCAAAATAACATTGATTGTGTTAATAAAATGCCTTGATTTGCAAAGCTTTTATTTAAAATTTTTTGCAGGTTATATTCAAAACAACCAGGTGTTATACTCGGGTTGTTTTAACAATTTAATTAATATAAATTATGATAATGGTTAACAGGTGTAATTTTTTATGAAAGCATTATTAGCCCTTGAAGACGGCAGGATTTTTCCTTGCAGGAGTTTTACCGGACCAGGTGAAGCAAAAGGGGAAGTCGTTTTTAATACCAGCATGACAGGTTACCAGGAAATCCTGACTGACCCTTCCTATTATGGTCAAATGGTCACCATGACATATCCTTTAATAGGGAACTATGGAGTATGCCCTGAAGATATTGAATCTGACAGAATTCAGGCGGCAGCATTTATTGTTAAAGAATACCAGAATTTTCCAAGTAATTTCAGGTCAAAGGGGAACCTTGCAGACTACCTTATGAAAAGTCATATTCTGGGTATCGAAGATATTGATACAAGGGCATTAACCCGCCATATAAGAAAATCCGGTGCCATGGGTGCTGTTATTTCCACGTATGATCTTGATCCTGAATCTCTGATTAAAAAAGCAAAAGAGTTGCCTTCCATGCAGGGAAGCGATCTTGTGGGGAAAGTTACAACAAAAAAACCCTATTTCTGGAAATATAACCAGCCTGATTATATTGATACCGACAAATTGAATGATCCGCTTATATGGCATTATAAGGGCAGAAAGCACTCTGTTGTTGCCCTTGATTTTGGTATAAAATACAATATCATCCGATGCCTTGAAAAGGCTGGATGTGAAGTCCTGGTGATTCCTGCCACAACAAAAGCTTCCACCATTAAAAATTTGAAACCCGAAGGTATTTTCCTCTCCAATGGCCCTGGAGATCCTGAACCTGTAACCTATGCAGTTGATACCATAAAAGAGCTGCTTGGATTTGTTCCAATATTTGGGATCTGCCTTGGTATGCAGCTTCTCGGCCTTGCCATGGGTGGTAAAACAATGAAAATAAAATTCGGCCACAGGGGCGCAAACCAGCCTGTTAAAAATCTTTCAACCTCCAGGGTTGAAATCACCTCCCAGAACCATGGATTTGCTGTGGATTTAAATACAGTTGGTAAGGAGTCGCCCATGACCCATATTAATTTAAATGAAGACTCCCTTGAGGGCTTGAAAAATGATACTATAAAGGCATTTGCCGTACAATATCATCCCGAAGCATCACCTGGCCCCCATGATTCTGCCTATCTTTTTAACCAGTTTGCAAAAGTGATTGAAAATGCCAAAGCGTAAAGATATAAAAAAGATCCTCATCATTGGTGCCGGCCCGATTATTATCAGTCAGGCCTGTGAATTTGATTACTCAGGGACTCAAGCCTGTAAAGCCTTAAAGGAAGAAGGCTATGAGGTTGTTTTGATTAACTCCAACCCTGCAACCATCATGACCGATCCTGAAACTGCTGATAAAGTTTATATTGAGCCTGTAACTCCTGAAACTGTTATCAAGGTTATTGAAAAAGAGAGGCCAGATGCGATTTTGCCTACTCTTGGAGGCCAGACAGGTCTGAACACAGCCATTGAAGCTGCAAAAACAGGTGCTTTTAAAAAATACAGTGTTGAGATGATCGGAGCTTCTGAAGATGCCATAAACAAGGCAGAAGACCGGGAACTTTTCAGAAATGCCATGAATAAAATCGGCCTGCGAATTCCCAAAAGCGGTTTTGCCACAAATCTGCATGAGGTTGAAGAGGTCTCAAAACGTATCGGTTTTCCTGTTATTGTACGCCCAAGCTTCACCCTTGGGGGAACAGGCGGTGGCGTAGCCTATAATATGGAAGAGGTAACACGTCTTTCCAAGGCAGGTCTTGATGCAAGTCTTATTACCCAGGTTATGCTGGAAGAGTCTGTACTTGGATGGAAAGAGTATGAGCTTGAGGTCATGCGGGATCATGCAGATAATGTTGTTATAATATGTTCCATTGAAAATGTGGACGCCATGGGTGTTCACACAGGTGATTCCATCACAGTAGCTCCTGCTCAGACCCTTTCAGACAAAGAGTATCAGAAACTTCGTGATGCCTCCATTGCCATTATAAGGGAAATCGGTGTTGATACAGGCGGATCCAATGTCCAGTTTGCAGTAAATCCTGAAAACGGGGATATTATTGTGGTGGAAATGAATCCCAGGGTATCAAGGAGTTCTGCACTTGCTTCTAAAGCAACCGGATTTCCAATTGCAAAAATTGCTGCCAAACTTGCTGTGGGATATACTTTGGACGAAATACCCAATGATATCACAGGAGAAACCCTTGCCTGCTTTGAACCTTCCATTGATTATTGCGTTGTAAAAATTCCAAGGTGGACCTTTGAAAAATTCCCTGAAACCCCTGATATTCTCACTACTGCCATGAAATCCGTGGGGGAAACCATGTCCATTGGCAGAACTTTTAAAGAGGCCTTTCAAAAGGGACTTCGTTCACTTGAAATAGGGAGAGCCGGGTTTGGAGCAGATGGCAAGGATCCTGTGCCGGGCAGTGTTACCGGCAATGAACTGGAGTACAAGCTTTCCACACCCAACTCCCAGCGCCTGTTTTACATCAAATATGCCATTGAACATGATATGCCAATTACCATGATCTATGAAATGACAGGCATTGATCCATGGTTTCTCAACCAGATGAAGCAGATCGTGGATCTTGAAAAACAGATCAAACTTGCAGGTAAAGACCTTCCAAAAAATCTTTTTGAAAAAGCAAAAAAATATGGATTTTCCGATGTACAGCTTGCTTACCTTGTCAATCTTACAGACAGGCAGATTGAGCAGAAAAGAAAAGATCTTGGAATAGTTCCTGTCTACAAACTTGTGGATACATGCGCAGCAGAATTTCGGGCAACTACTCCCTATTATTACTCCACCTTTGAAACAGAGTGTGAAGCTAGGGTCTCAGATAAAAAAAAGGTTATTATTCTTGGCGGCGGACCTAACAGGATTGGCCAGGGGATCGAGTTTGACTACTGCTGTGTTCACGCATCTTTTGCCTTAAAAGAAGAAGGTGTGGAGTCCATAATGGTAAATTCCAACCCTGAAACCGTCTCCACAGACTATGACACCTCTGACAAGCTCTATTTTGAACCTTTGACAAGGGAAGATGTTCTTCACATTGTTGAGAAGGAGAAACCCTATGGTGTAATTGTGCAGTTTGGCGGACAAACACCCTTAAACCTTGCCTCTGATCTTCAAAAAGCAGGAGTTCCCATAATAGGAACAAGCCCTGAAAGTATTGACAGGGCAGAAGACAGGGATCTTTTTCAGGAAATGCTTGAAAAACTCGGACTGCGCCAGCCTGAAAATGGAATTGCCTTCTCCTATGAAGAGGCTGTAAAGGTTGCAAGGGATATTGGATATCCTGTCATGGTTCGTCCCTCCTTTGTTCTGGGTGGCCGTGCCATGAAAATTGTTTATGATGAAAATGATCTTGAAGAATATTTTAATCTGGCGGTACAGGCCTCTCCAGACAAGCCTGTACTAATTGATAAATTTCTTGAAGAAGCCTTTGAGCTTGATGTGGATGCCATCTGTGATGGTGAAAAAACCATTATCGGAGGTATGATGGAGCATATTGAAGAGGCTGGAATCCACTCTGGAGACTCTGCCTGTGTCCTTCCTCCATACTCAATTTCCCAGGAACATATTGCTGAAATGTCAGATGCTGCAAAAGCCATTGCAAAAGAGCTGAATGTTAAAGGGCTGATGAATATCCAGTTTGGCATCATGAATGACAAAGTTTATATTATTGAAGTTAATCCAAGGGCTTCAAGAACCATCCCTTTTGTATCAAAAGCCATTGGTATTCCTTTTGCAAAAATTGCAGCAAAGATCATGCTGGGTAAAAGCCTTGATGAACTCGGACTGACCAGAGAGGTAATTCCTCCCTACTATTGTGTTAAAGAAGCTGTACTGCCCTTTGACAGGTTTGATAATGTTGACCCTGTTCTTGGGCCTGAAATGAAATCCACGGGCGAAGTCATGGGAATTGACAAAAATCTTGGTGCTGCTGTTGCCAAAGCCCAGTTTGCAGCAGGCCAGAAACTTCCAACCCAAGGTACGGTTTTTATAAGTGTCCAGGATAAGGATAAAAAAGCTGCCCTGCCCGTTGCAAAAAATTTTCATGAAATGGGATTTACAATTATGGCGACTAAAGGAACCTGTATGTTTCTTGAGGAGAATAAAGTTCCCACAAAACTTGTTAAAAAAGTTTCTGCAGGCAGACCCAATGTTGTGGATGCAGTAAAAAACAGTGAAATTCAATTGATTTTAAATACAGGCGCATCAAGTCAGACCAGACAGGATGGCTATGAAATAAGACATGCTGCCATCCAATATAAAATTCCATATGCCACAACAACAGATGGAACAAA
>JBDLIV010000184.1:0-4496 GCA_039714675.1 Thermodesulfobacteriota bacterium | reverse complement strand
CTCTCCTTTAAATACTTCTTATTGCATCAACAGGCATCAATTTTTTTACTTTAAACGCAGGATACAATGCAGCACATATTGTTATTACAAATACCAGCAAAGGTCCTGCAAAAGCTGAAACAAATGATAATTTCGGATAGACACTACCTGACATTCCATACTCCTTAAGAATTTCTGTGGTGCCTGCCAGATCTATTCCATGGGTCTGAAACCACAAAGTAATAAAACAACCAACAGCACCACCTGTAACAACTCCGGTAAGTGTCAGAAAAGAAGACTCCATTAACACAAGTTTGAAAAGCCTTTCAGGTTTAACACCAAGAGCAAGCATAACACCGAACTCTTTTGTTCTCTCAAGAATTGCCATAAGAAATGTATTTAAAATACTGAATGCCACAACCAGAACCAGGATAAAATAGAAAATTACTGCTGATGCAAGATCAAGCTGTATCCCCTGAACAAGTCCGGGAAGAAGCTCTTTCCAGTCAAGCACAACTATTTTTCTTTGCTTTTTTTCTCCTAAATTTGCTTTTAAAAGCCTTTTGATTTTATTTACATCAAAAAGAGAATCAGCTGTACAGATAATCTCGTGAACAGCACCATCCATATAAAACAGATCATTAAAATAACTCAGGGGAACCTGAATTGTACTTCTGTCAAAATCATCAATCCCTGAAGAGAATATGCCTTTAATTGTCACTATGCCTGCTGCAATGGATCCATCTTTTCCCTGTCCCAGAATTGTCAGTTCATCATTGATATCAACCTTGAGACTCTTTGCCAGAAGCCTGCCTATCAGAACCTTGTCCCCATCACCTGGAGCAAGGTATTCACCCTCTCTTATAAGCCCTGCAATAGTAGAAATCTCAGCTTCGCCTTCAGGATCAATACCTGTTACAAGAACTCCTCTGGCCCTGTTTTCTGATGAGACAAGAGAAAAACCGTTTGCGCGGAATGAGTACGACTTGATCTCTTCTATTTTCTCAACTGTTTCTGCGATTTTTTTCGGTGAAGAAATCACAAATCGCATATTCCGCTTCTCCTTATAACCTTCAGCTTGTATCTGGATGTGCCCTGTATAAATCTTAACAGATGAATTCACCATTGCCTCATAGGATCCAAGTTGAAATGAAACCATGAATACAAGTATTATTGCGGCAAATGCTATTGCAGACAGTGTAAGTATTGTTCTTACAGGACTTCTCCAGATATTCCTGAATGCCATTTTCATGTCTGTTGACATATAACTCACCTTATCTTTTTTTTAAGTCCTGTCCGGGTAAAGATTCTTGATGGCAGAGAATCCTTAAATTCAAGTTCAAGATATTTTATAGTTGTATAATTTTGTTTCTCATCTGTTTTTGAAATCTTCCACACAGCAGGGAAGAGCTTGCCCCCCATCATTTTGATATCTGTTGTTACAAGTTCTTTTACAAGAATTTTATCTTCATCATAAAATCCTTGAGAAAGCATTATGCCGTCTTCTCTCACTTGAAAATGTAACATGCCCCAGACAACAGGAGCCTCAGGATAGGGAATTGATTCAATGAAAAATATCTTTAACCCGTTTTTTTCTTTCACATCTGATATACTGTGCGTATAATCTTTAACAATTGTATCAGACTTTGCAAGGTCATTATTGGAAAAATCAGACCCCATCCACGCCTGGGACATCATTGACGGCGGTAGCTTGATGGTTCTGTTAACCTTGGGGTTGAAAGTCCATATTTCATCACCTTTTTTAAGAGTACCGTTTCCCCTGTCCTTTGCAGGAGATATGATCTTAAAAAGAGAATCATGCACCCCTCTTGTCCAGGCTTTTATTTTCATAGTCCTTTCCCACTCTGCACGATGAATCGTCATCTCAGCAACAGATATTGATGCAGTCCCCCTGTAATAATCAAATGCTCTTTTAACAATTTTTGAACCCACACTTTTATCAAACCCAAAACTTAAACCTGTAAACAAAAACAGTGATAAAAAAACAAATGCTGCAATTTTCATGACGGTTAAATATCTATGCATGACTACTCCTTCTATTTTCCCAATGCTTTAATTATCAAATAATGGTCTGATGAATCGTAATTATTCTTTATACAAATTCAATCTGAAACAAGGGATAAAACATAATCATTAATAAATGTTGAATATACATCTATATTGATTTGTTTTTTATTGTGCCAGATTTCATTGTCAATGACTTCCACCTTATGAAGACTCTCATTAAAACCTTTTTTTATCTGTTTTAAATAAGCCTCTTTAATGGTCCAGTTTTTAAAAATTGAGTCTGCATTATCTTCTAAATGTAGGATTTCCTTTTTTGTAAATGCTGTTTTTAAAAACCAGGCATCGGGTTTTTTTGCAATTTTTTCAATATCAATGCCAATGGCTTTTCCTCTGCTTAGGCAGCAAGCGGCTGCAGTATAGTTATTGCTGTGGGAGAGTGAAACAGGAATATCTGGATCATGGGTCAAAAAAGGAGCACCTTCATCCAGATAGGAAATTGTTATCTGATTAAGAGGCAGATGCTGTAAGAAATTATATTGAATCATCAGTTTGATAAGATATCTGCCGCTTATCCACTCTATCTGTTTTTTCAGGGCTTTAAAACCATTGAGAGTGTTTATTTCATCTTTGTTTAAAAAGGATTGTATGAAATCCTCTTTATCAAATATTCTGTTTTTCATTTGTTTAAAATCAGGCAGACTCTTTTTATGAAAAATTGACTCTATGATTTTGGGTATTCTGGCATACCAGATGATCACTTCTTTCTTTGGACACAGGATATTTATTTTAATATTATTTGGAAAAATTGAAGTCATATCAAATCTATACAGCACAATCTTTTATTTGACAATCTTTTAAGCTGTTGGAATTGAATATTTGCTATAACCAGCAGTGTAAGGCTGATTGCCTTATGGGAGCATATGGATCTTTGCGTACAATCTCTTGATTACTGTAGCGGTTAAGCCGCCATGTTGTTTGAACGAGGAACGAGTGAGTTCATGGCGGTCAGCAGAAGTAATTTTACGTGTGACCTTCAGGTTAGAGATTGTAGCAATGTCCATCCAGCGGACATAAGGTGATCAGCCTGAAAGAGCATTAAACATTGATATGGTTTGTATGAAATCTTCAGGCAGTTCTGCCCTAAAAGAGATTTTTCTGCCTGAATAAGGATGTCTGAAAGCAAGTTTCCAGGAGTGCAGCATCTGCCTTGGTGCAGCACTTTTTTTTTTGCGAAATCTTCTGTGCTGATATATCCTCTCCCCGATTAAAGGATGATCAATGGCATAAAAATGTACTCTTATCTGATGGGTTCTCCCGGTTTTTAAAAGAGCCTCAATAAGGCAGGCTGTTGTATATCTTGTTTTGACTTTCCAGTCTGTTATGGCAGCTTTTCCAGTCTCATAGTTTACAGCCATTATTTTCCTTTTAACAGTGTGGCGGCCAATGGGAAGCTCAATCTGACCATTATCCTCGGATAAATTTCCTGCAATTAGAGCAAGATATCTTTTTTCTATCCTGCGCTGTTTAAATTCTTTTTGAAGAAAATGTAAAGCCTGCCTGGTTTTCGCCACCACCATCAAACCAGAGGTGTCTTTGTCCAACCTGTGAACAATACCGGATCTGAATAGGTCTTTACCAACATTTTTTATTGCTGGTTCATGGAATAGTAGAGCATTTACAAGGGTTTTCGATAAATTGCCTGGTGCAGGATGCACTACCATGCCGGGATTTTTGTTGATAACAATAATATGGTCATCTTCAAAAATAATATTGAGATCAATTTTTTCAGGAGTGATTTCTGTTTTACTGTTTGCTTCATCAATGATTCCGCTGATGATATCACCTTGTTTCACACGGTAGCCCGGCTTTTTTTTATTGTTATTAACAAGGATATGGCTGCTGTTGATAAGATAACCGGCTCTTGTTCTGGAGCATGTTTCAACAAAATCTGAGATTATGGTATCAAGGCGCGTGCCTGTTAAATCATTATGGATATTGATATCTATTTTCATAATATGTTAAAAAAACAGCTGTTATTTAAATAGTGCCGACCGAAAACCGTTGATTTGCCCAATTACGGCGTTGGTAAAAACCAATTTTATAAAAGCAGGTAATCCTCGAAATACTACTTGTATGTCTGTGGTTAAAATTTTTTACCGCCTTGTACTTGAACAAATTATCAGGTGTTCGTCTAGGCACTAAACAAAAAGACCGGCAGACTTTCACAGTCTGCCGGTCATATCAATTATTCTAACTGTTTTAATTTCTAATCAAAAAGGTTCTCTATTTCCTGCATCATTGCTTCTTCATCTATGTCTTTGGCAGTGGATAATTCTTGAACCAATAAATTCTGAGCTGTATCAAGAAGTTTGCGTTCACCAAAGGAGAGATCTTTTTCAAGCCTTAAATTGAAAAGATCCCTGAAAACTTCAGCAACATCATATATGGAGCCGGTTTTGATTTTATCCATATATTCTCTGTATCTCCGA
>JBDLIV010000183.1:0-4502 GCA_039714675.1 Thermodesulfobacteriota bacterium | reverse complement strand
ATGACAATCAGATTGGAAATTTTAGAAAGATCCGTAATAATGTCTTCAGTAATACCGTCACTGAAATACTCCTGTTGAGGATCGTCACTCATGTTGTTAAATGGGAGCACTGCAATGGATGGTTTTTCTATCTCTTTGCCGGGTGGATATTCTGGTACGCCTGCTTTACGAAGGGCACCCAAAAAAAGCTTTTTACTTTCTTTATTTTTTTGGAGTACACGTTTTTCTATAACAGATACTGCGAAACTTGGCTTCACACGTATCAGCTCAGCAGCAGCTTTCCTTGTCTTATCCTTTTCACCATTTAGCTGATAGGCTGCTGTAAGTCCCATATGTGCATAATAATAGTCTGGATTTCTTTTGAGTGTCAGCTCCCACAATGGTATGGCTTTTTCATATTGATTTTTATAAAAATGTGCAAATGCCAATTGATTAAGATAATTTATAGGCGTGACAGGGTTTAAGCGAATGGCTTTTTTAAGATTAGAAATTGCTTGATCATAGTTTCCGATTAAGCCCAATACCATTCCATATATATAATAAGAATCTGCTGAATTGGGATTTAATTCTATTGCTTTTTGTGCTTCAATAATTGCCTTATCTGACTGTTTTTTTAAAAAATACAGGCTGCTGAGCGTTCTATGAGTCTTATAATCTTCGCCACTTAATTTGATTGATTTTTGAATCAGTTTTTCAGCCTTTTCAAGAAATTCACCACGGGATTTGACTCGATGCAAATATATTTCATCCAGGTATGTAAGGGCCATTAACTGATAGGCTGCCCCATACTCAGGGTCCAGCTCAATAGCTTCTTCAGCCAATTTTCGGGCTTTGAGTGTATCCCCTATTGATCTATTGTATATGTGTCTATACCCTTTTAAATATTTTTCATAGGCCCTTAAATCTTCTGTCTTTACTGCAGACACACGCCCCAATTCAGTTGTTGAGAGTTCTACCTGTAGCTTGGCTATAATTTTCATGGTGATTTCATCCTGAAGCTGGAAGATATCTGCCATTTTTCTATCAAAGTTTTCCGCCCACAGATGGTAGCCGGTAACAGCATCAATGAGCTGGGCGGTTACGCGTATCCGGTCACCTGACCTTTGGATACTACCCTCCAAAACATACTGAACTCCCAGTTCTTCAGCAACCTGCTGAACCTTCACCGGCTTGTTTTTATATGTAAATGTAGAGTTCCGTGCAATCACAAAAAGATAGGGAACATTTGAAAGGGACGTTATAATTTGTTCTGTGATTCCGTCACTGAAATACTCCTGTTCAGAATCTCCACTCATGTTTTCAAATGGCAGAACAGCAATAGAAGGTTCAACAGGAAGAGTATAGGCCATCTTTTCAATTGAAGCCGGCTTAAATTCCGGGGCGGTGATTTTTTGAAACAATTGATATCCAATCAAAGCGAAAGCAATGGCTGCTACAACAATTGTAGAAAAGATCCATTTTGTTGCCTGTGATTTAGGTTTCTCACCGATTAATTTCCCTGCATCCTCCGATTCCATCAGGATCTTATAAACCCTTACCGGGTGTTTGATATTCTTTACACTATGATCACCAAGATATTCATAGCCAAAGTCCAGTTTGTTACGGATATGATCATAAGTTCCCCTTGAAATACACACACCGCCAGGGTCAGCTAAACCTTCAATACGGGCTGCAATGTTGACTCCTTCACCGTATAGACTGTCACCGTCCTGAACAACATCTCCAATATTAACACCGATACGGAACTCTAACCGCTTATCATCCGGCAAATCAGCATTTCTCACTTTCAGTGCATTCTGGATTTCCACGGAACATTGCACAGCATCTACAGCACTGGGAAACTCAGCCAGCAAGTTATCACCGGGAGCATCAACAACACGACCGGAATGGTGTTTGATTATTGCTGACATGATGATCCGGTACTCTTTCAGTGTTTTGATTGTAGAGGCTTCATCATTTGTCATGAGAAGGCTGTACCCTTTGACATCGGCACTGAGGATGCCTCGAAGCTTTCTTGTAACTTTTTGTTCTGTGGTCATTTGATCACCTCACGGCTATTGTTGACGGTTACAGAACTCAATAAATTAGAAAGTGTTGATAAGGTAGAGTGTGAAATGTATGGAGATCACAGGATCAGATCAGGGTGTGCATTAGTTGCTAAGAATATACAAAATGCTTATTGGTGGGTCAAGAAATTCTTTATATTATTTTTCATATAAAATTTGATTGATGGAATCAAGGACATGGGAAAAGCGCTGGCCGTTTTTTGAATTGGCTTTATAGAATTTCAAACATTTTTTTACAATTGAAATAACCTGGGTGTGGGAATGGAGTCCCGGGATTTCCATGGCAAGTCTGGGATGGCGGCCAAGTCTTCCGCCAAGCATTATGCGAAAACTTTTTTCTTTTTCATTGATAGTTGTTGTTGGGCAGGCACTTATGCATTTTGCGCACATAAGGCATTTTTTATAATCAATGACAGGCTGGATATTATCTTCATCAAGCTCAATGGCATTTTCATGGCAGGCTTCAACACAGGCATTGCAAAGGGTACATTCTTCATCTGATATTCCCGGAAGAACCGATCCAATGATACCGATATCAACAATCTGGGGCCTTGAGCAGGCATTGGGGCAGTCTGACAGAGCAACTCTGAATTCATGGTGGAATTTTAAGTCTTCTTTTACATTTTGTTTTAAAAAAGAGAGAATATCCTCTTTTTTAATTATATTTTCAATCTCTTTTGCAAGCAGGGTGCAGGAATTTGCACTGTTAGGGCATCCTGCACCCCCAAAGCAGGTGGAAACTTCATATCCCTTGAGATCTTTTTCCATCCCGCCTTTTGATAAAAATTTTTTCTTTAATTCATTTACATCTGATACTTGAACAAAGCTCTTCCCTTTTTGTTCAACAAAAGTCTCAACTTTTTTTTTAACTTTTTTCCTGACAAAAAAGGGAACTTTTTTTATGGCTTTCTCTGCATTTTCAGACCATTTCATAGTTCAAACACTTTTTAAGAAAGAATTTTTCCCTGATAACCAACAACAACTTCTTTGTAAGGTATATCAACATCTGCCAGTTCAATAGCCTTTTTTATGATTACCGGCAGAGCAGAGCAGCATGGTACTTCCATGATTGCTGCTGTAATACTTTTAATTCCAGATGATTTAAATACCTGGGCAAGTTTTTCAATGGTCTCTTCGGGATTATCAAATTTTGGGCAGCCAATCATTACAGTGTTACCTTTTAAGAAATCTGCATGAAATGATGGATATGCCACAGGCACACAATCAGCTGCAATTAACAGATTAGAGTTTTTAAGAAATGGTGCGCCTGCAGGCACAAGTCGAATCTGAACCGGCCAGTGACCAAGGCATGATTCTCCGCCTGCCGGCTGCGCAGTGGGTTTGTTGGCACTTGCACAGGAGCCATCTCCTGCAGTTGGAAAAGCCTGAAGTGTTGTAGAAGAACATCCACCACAACCACAGTCTGATGATTCTGTCTGTTTTTCTTTCTCTTTTGCCTGCTGTTTTAAAAGTTCTTCAACAGCTTCTTCATCAAAATCATCTGCTTCTCTCTCTATAATTTTTAAAGCATCCTGGGGGCAGTCACCAATGCAGGCTCCAAGGCCATCACAATATTTATCTGCAATTACTTTTGCCTTGCCGTCAATAATCTGTATTGCACCTTCTGCACAGGCGAGAACACAATTTCCGCAGCCATCACACAACTCTTCATCTATCTCTATAATCTTTCTCATTATTTTCATTGTTACCACCTCATTTTATATTTTATATGGAAGCAAAAACAGAAAATTGATCCCATGTTATGTCCAAATTTGAATGAACTATGTTTTAATTTGTCTCTATTAAGGTTTTTTTTGCCAGCTTATTTCCAGCACTGGTTAGAAAAAGTTTGTCAAGCTTGGCTGAAAATTCTTTGTTGTCAACACCGTTTTTCCCTTCACACGTAACCATGTGGGTGAGCATGTCAGCATCATGAAGAATCCTGCGGGTTAAGCTGTCTTTCTTATCAGGACGATTATGATGTCCTACAATATCAATGACCTCATTGATGAGTACCTCTTTTGCACTCAATTTTTCCATAAGTTCTTTTGCTATTTTTTGGCTCTCTTTTGCTATATCTTCAGGTTTGGTTGAGCCTTGTTGTTCCAGGGTGTTTTTTGCTCCTATATCATATAAATATGCTGCGCTTAGAACCACGGCAAGATTTGCTTTTTCCTCTTTTCCAATTTTTTCTGCAAAGTTTGCAACCTTTATGGTATGACCTATACGTTTAAAATCAGTTCCAAGATATCTTTTTACCTCCACTGCCACCCGGTCCTTAAAAAGATCTTCTCTTTTTGCAACAAACTCTTCAGGCAGGCTTCCCAGGCACTCTTCTGCAAACTGGCAATAGGAGGCACAGCCAAAATCCATCTTTGGATTGACAATTTTCTTTTTGCAGCCAGGGCATCTTCTTGTGGCATCATCCTTGAAAAA
>JBDLIV010000182.1:0-4543 GCA_039714675.1 Thermodesulfobacteriota bacterium | reverse complement strand
AAGCAGTTTTTCAACATCTTTAGTTGTGCTTTTATAATTTTTATCTCCTCTGTTATAAGCCTTGAAATCAATATAAAAATTGGGTATTTCAATGACTCCGATTTTAAAGTTTTTCTCATTGTGTTTAATAGTGATTATATTTTTTTGGGCCGATTGCTCTTCAAGTTTAACACGGTCTCTTTTTATTTGAATTGTTCTGGTTGAATTGTTTTTTTTGGCAGGAATTATTTTCAGTCGTACAAAAGTATTTTTTGGACCTCTGATCAATTTAACAACATGATCGATCCTCTCTCCTATGGTATCTTTTATTTCTCCTCTCTGGCCTTGCCCCACACCAATGATTTTATCTCCCGGCATAAGCTGATTGGATTTTTCTGCAGGGCCTTTAGGGATTAAACGAACAACCTTGGTATATTCATATTCATTTTGAAGCACTGCTCCAATACCCTCAAGAGATAAGCTCATATGAATATCAAAATCTTCAGAAGCCCTTGGAGGGAAAAACTGAGTATGGGGATCAAAACTTGTGGTGACAGAATTCATTAAAATTTGAAAAATATCATCTGAATCGGTTTGCAACAGACGCTTAAGCCTGTTTGAATATAGCTTGTTTAAAGTTTCATAAATTGTATCCTTTTCCTGATCATCCAGTAGCAGTGAAATAATATGATTTTTTAACTCTTTTTTCCAAAGTGTATAAAGCTTTTGTTCATCGGTTTTCCATGTGCGTGAATCATACTTAATTATCATGGATTCTTTTTTAGAAAAATCCAACTCTTTTTCCCATGTTTTTATTAATGAAGAGATATATTCCAGTCTCTGGTTTGATCTATTCATGAATAAATTAAAAATTTTGAAACTAAGATTAAGCCTTCCTCTTTTAAGGTCATCATCAAAATGGAACTGGTATTGTTTGAACAAATTAATATCTTTTAAAGTGAACAGTTGTTTTCTTGGATCAAGGTTTTTTAAATATTGGTGAAGAATAATTTCAGACATCTTGTTATCCAGCTTTTTTTCAAGATAATGATATTGTTCCAGAGCATTTATGATCTTGATACATTGAAAAGAGTGTTCAAGTTTTGGTTCTATTGTATTTATAGTGTTAGTTTCTGATGAAACTGGAGCTGAATATACTAGAAAAATAAATATTACAACAATATATTGTATCAGAGTCAATATGTTTATTTGAGAGGTTGCTATTGTTTTAACAGCCTGTTGACAGGTATTTTTAAGTTTCAGTGCCATAATTTATATCCTTTGGAGTTTCAAAGCTTATCTTACCAATCTTACCTGCTCTGAGTTCACGAATCAATAGTTCCGAGGCTTTTTGTAAATTAACAACACCTCCTTTTTTCAAACATCCCCTTGCTGAACCTATCTTTTCTATTAGTGTCAGTTCATCATGGGGCAGGATTTTTAAAAAAGGGTAACGCTGCATTAAAAGGTCTGGGTATTTTTTTAAAAGAAGTCCTGCAGCAAAAAATGCAATGTCATTATAGTCAATGGCTGTATCTGATATGGCGCCACTTGCTGCCAGAATATAGCCCTTCTCTTCAGGCTCTATTATGGGCCATAATATTCCGGGTGTATCATAGATATCAATACTGTTTTTTAAACTGGTTCTTTGATTGTGTCTCGTGATTGCAGGAACATTGCCTGTTTTTGCGATTTTTTTGCCTGCAAGGGTGTTTAAGATAGTTGATTTTCCAGTATTTGGGATACCTACTACCAGGATTTTTATTCTTCTGGCACGGTTTTTTTTTGCTTTACTTACGCAGAAATTTAAAGCTTCCCATGTTTGAGATTTTTGGCTGCCCACAATTGAAACAGCATAAGTATCAGTTTTGTATTTAAAATAATCAAGCCACAGTTTTGTAGATATAGGATCAGCAAGATCTTTTTTATTTAGAACTTTTATTGTAAGTCTATCTTTACAAAGTTTGGTAACAAGGGGGTTGCCACTTGAAGCAGGCAGTCTTGCATCAAGAATTTCCAAAACTGCGTCTGTTTTTGATATAGCAGCTTTAAGTAATTTTTTTGTTTCAAGCATATGGCCTGGGAACCATTGAATTGTCATCTTTTATACTCTATCACTTTTTAAATTTTGTTTTTCATTTACAATATATTTGTTATCAAGTCTATTTAAAGTTATCCAATAACTTTTTTTGAATATTTTTATTTGAAGCAATGATCCCCTGTTCTGGAAAATTTGCATTACCATTAAAATCACAGACTATTCCACCTGCCTGCTCAACAATAAAAGCACCTGCAGCAATATCATAAAGGTTTAGATTCATTTCCCAAAATCCGTCAAATCTGCCGCATGCCACATAACAAAGATCAATAGCTGCAGAGCCATATCTTCTTATATCTCTTAACTTAGGAGCAATCATATTAAAATATTTAAGATTATTGTCAGAAAGGTTGGATCGTAAACAGGCAAATCCTGTAGCCATGACACTATTTACAAGCTTGTCAGTTTGTGTAACACAAATGGGCATATCATTTAAAAAAGCTTTGTTGTTTTTTTCTGCAAAGAACAATTCATCCATTCTTGGTGCCAGAACAGCGCCTAAGATAGTTTGACCCTGATATTGCACTGCAATGCTGATGGAATAAAATGGCTGCTGATGGAAAAAGGATGTTGTTCCGTCTATGGGATCAATTATCCACAGATAATCCGATGAAAGATTTGTTTTGCCTGTCTCTTCTCCAAAAATACCATGTGAAGGATATTTTTTTTTAATTTGTTTCACTATAAAATCTTCAACTCTCTTATCTATAATAGTTACAAGATCTTTTTTCCCTTTAAAATCCACATCCGATGGTTTTAATATTTTTTGTTCTTTTTTGCAGATTTCACCTGCATGCCAAATTAGATTTTTTAAAAAAGTTTTCAATGTATAGCCTAATCAATTATTAATTTTAAGTTTAGATTTTGAATATTGATTATGGCATATTAGAAGTTTTTTTTCAAAGTCTGTAGCAAGATCTGTATATTTGATATCTGTTCAAGAGAAGTGATTTCTCTTGTAAAGGTGAAAGAGATGTTTTTCAATATTTATATAGTGCAAACTGAAAATTTGCTATAATCAGCCTGGAATTAGTTATAGAAAGTTCCTTATGGTAAATATTCAGAGTACAAAATCCCTGTCTTGACTTTGATAAGAAATTCTGAGATGATCTTAAAAATCAAAACCGCTAACATCTGGGTCTTCTGTGCAAAGAAAATTTTATTATAGAATTATATGTTTATCAGTTATACTCTTTTTTAGTATACCTTTTTTCTGTTGTGCAGAGCAGGCTTTGGTAGAACAAGAGAATCATCGTGATTTACCATCCTTGATAAATAGCATTCAATTTACGAATAATATTGAATATTGTAATATTAAAGTTCCCATTGACAGCCATGATGTAAAAAAAAGACTTGAAAAAGAGCTGCTGCTTGCATTGTGGGGGCGCCCCCAGGTGATTTTGTGGATTAAACGTGCTGCAAGGTTTTTCCCTCATGTGGAGAAAATTTTAAAACAATATGACTTACCCTTGGATTTAAAATATGTTCCTGTGATTGAAAGCGCCTTAAGGCCACACTCAAGATCTTCGAAAGGTGCAGTAGGATATTGGCAGTTTATTCGGTCCACTGGAAAACGTTACGGTCTTAGAATTGATAGCATGGTTGACGAGAGAAGAAATATTTTTAAATCCACCCATGCAGCATGCAAATATATAAAGGATTTGGAAAAGCAATTTGGATCCTATCTTCTTGCGCTTGCAGCATATAATATGGGTGAATATGGCCTTGAAAAAGAGATTAAAGTACAAAATAGCACAGATTATTTTTCCCTATACCTTCCTTTGGAAACCCAGAGATATGTTTTTAAACTTATTGCTGCTAAATTAGTTCTTGAAAACAAGGAATCATATGGTTTCCATCTAAAAAAATCTGATTTATACCCTGTTTTTGTTTATGATAAAATTAACTTTAAGTCAGACTTTCAAATTCCCATGGCCCTGATTGCAAGTGCTGCTGATGTTCCTTTTAAAACAATTAAAGATTACAATCCACAATTGCGGGGATATAATCTCGATAAAGGTGATATCACTATTTTAATACCAAAGGGTAAAGCAGAGGGATTTAAAAAAGAATTTACAGATGGTTATCCAGCCTGGCAGAAAATCTATAAGACAAAAACTCACATTGTTAAACCAGGAGAAAGCTTAATTTTGATTGCAAAAAAACATCACATATCTCTTTTTACTTTGTTGACACTTAATAATCTCTCTTTAAAAAGTATGATTCACCCGGGTGACAGTCTCTTGGTTGAATAGTTATGAGGATGTATCTTTTGAATTATCTTTTTTTGGTTTTTGTTGTTTCTTTAAACATATTTGGTCTTCGCGTATAATGGCACAAAGTTTTGGATTGTGTAATTCTCTGCACGTAGCATGATTATAAAGCGGGCACTCAGGATATTGTTTCGACATTTTTATTCCTTTTAAAATTATATCCCCAAAGACTGATTTTATATATACCTTAATT
>JBDLIV010000181.1:0-4551 GCA_039714675.1 Thermodesulfobacteriota bacterium | reverse complement strand
TGTTTTATACCGCTCCTTGGATCAACTGAAATTTTTTTGGATGGAAACAGATACTGCCACATGAATTCTTTTGCTGCTCCTTTGTATTTTTTTGCAAGTCCTGAAGGGAGATATACACTGCCATATCCTTGAGAAATATCCTTCTGATGAATCTCTTTAACTCTATCTACCTGGGAATGAATATCATGCAAAATAGTCTTTGGAAATTGAACAATCCGGTTTTTACCACCCTTTGCAGCATAAATATAAATTTTGTTGATTCCAAAATCTATATCCTTGATTCTCAGGCGTACACATTCCATAAGCCTTAACCCGCAACCATAAAGGAGCCTGGCCATTAAAAGATTATTACCCTGCAGATATGATAATATCCTGCGTACCTCCTGCTTAGTCATGACAATTGGCGGTTTTTTTATCTGTCTGGATTTTACAGGGGTAATTTTCTCGTCAATATTAATATTCAGCACTTTTTTATAAAGAAAAACAATAGCATTTAATGCCTGTTTCTGTGTGGCAGCAGATACTGAACGTTTAACAGTCAAATGGCTTAAAAACTGCTCAATCTCTTTTTTCCCCATTTCAGCAGGATGTTTTTTTAAATCAAAAAATCTTAAATATTGAACAATCCATCTGCAATATGTCTCCTCAGTGCGGTATGCATAGTGATGATAACGCAGCACCTGTCGAACCTGGTCCATTAGTTTTAGTGAGGGATCAGGTTTAAATTGTTGATTGACTTCCATGATTTCATATTGTATTGATAAAGAAAGAAAAGTCAATAGTGATTTTTCTACTTTTTAATCATATTATTTAAATAGATAGAAAATTTTTCTATTGTATATAGGTAATATGTAGAATTTTTTCTATATATTAATACTGTTATGCGTCTCCCAATAAAAGTAAAGGTATTGTTTGAAAATAGCCTGCTCAAAATGCGGTAATGCTACAGAAGGTATCAGAGGAGAATTTTTAGCTTATTTTTGCTTTGCTCTCACTATTCCCATGATCTTTCTTTTTGGATTCTCAATGGTCTCGATTGCAGGGCTCGGAATTTATACATTTTTTGTTCACAACTCATCAAGGCATATTTGTAAAAGCTGTATCATTAAAACTTGCCCAACCTGCAACAAAAAGTTACAGAGCAAAAATTATTGCAAAAAATGCAAAATTCATGTCTGCCAAAATTGTGGTTCTCATCAAATTAAAAAACCAAACTCTTGGCTAAAAACCTTGGTATTAATCATCACTGTACCAATACTGATATTAATTATCCTTATTGCAGGATTCATTAATGTGACCTGGATGATTTTGTTTGCATTAGTTCTTCTACATTTTACATCTGGCAAATGTAATTATTGTAATAAAAGATATGGGCCAGAATATTTTTAAAATAGCCGCATAACCCGTCGCTTAAGCAGACCGCGAGACACTGAGCCGCTTTTTTGAGGGCCGTTGGCGCGGCTGGTTAGCTCAATCGTTCATGGCGGCTTCGCCGCCATGAATCCCGGTGCTGACTACGTCCAGCCCCTTGTCCAGTCGCCTATGGCGCCTGAACAAGGAGCTGGACCGGGATTATATAAAGCAAAAATGATGTAAATTGAACACAAGAGAGGCAACATGAAAAAAGCACTTATAGTAATTGATTTACAAAATGATTACTTTGATGGTGGCAATATGCAGTTGGTCAATATTGATGCTACATTAAAGAACGCAAACAAATTAATCCGATATGCTCAAGAACAACAATATAAAATTTTCATTATTCAGCATTTTGCGGAAGAAGGAGCTTCTTTTTTTGCTCCAAAAACAGAAGGCGTAGAGATAAATAAAGATTTAGACATTCAAAATGGAATTATTCTCAGCAAAAATTTTCCAAATAGTTTTAGAGAAACAAAACTACACAACGAGTTACAGCTCAACAACATTGACAACATAATTGTTTGTGGAGCTATGTCACATATGTGTATTGACACAACCGTAAGGGCAGGTTTTGATCTTGGATATAAGATTGAATTGGCTAGTGATGCTTGTTCCACCAGAGATTTACAGTTTAAAGATACAATTATTAAAGCTAAAGATGTTCACAACAGTTATATGAGTGCATTGGGTAGTGCTTTTTGTGAAGTTAAAGATACTAATGAAATAACAGTTATATAACCTGTCAATCCAGGTGACAGCCAGGGTCTTCGCCGTTTTGACAGGTTGTTGTTAAATTGAAATGTATAAATTTTAGCAGAGGTAGTGGAACCTTGGCTGCACCTGACTTCTGCGTTCGGTATCACAATGTAGATTAAATAGTTAAGTACTTTTTTCTTAAAAAAAATATGGATGAATAGATGAACAAAAAAAAAAGCCTATTGATAATTTTAGTAATTTTATCATTGATAACATTTGGTGACTGTTTCGCTCAAATTTATTCATGGATAGATGAAAATGGCGTGAAACATTTCAGCGATACTCCAGTTATTATTGGAAATAAAATTGACGTTTTAATTCAAGATGAAAATAAGCCTGTGTCTAAAACAGGATGGAAAATGTATATTTCTACCTGTGAGAATGATCAAGACTTTGACATGCTTATCAAAGCACTTAAACACGATAAGTTTTTTGTAAGGCAATGTGCTATTCAAGGATTGGCTCTATATGGAGATTCAAGAGCATGTGAAATCTTAACAGATGTCTTTATTTCAGACCCAGATACAGGAGTTAGGCATATGGCCATGGAAGCTATAGAGCACCTTAACTGTAAAGTATCCACAAAGGATCGAATTGATAATAAGCACTGTGATTTTGGACAAAGTTTAGTTAATATGATGTCCCCAATAATATCAAAAGCAAAAAATTACAAAGATTTCCAGAGCTCATCAGAATTAAAAGAGATAGGGTCTGAAATCATGAAAAAATACGATAAACTTTCATCATTTTCAGATAATGAACAAAAAGATGTCGAAATGAACTTTGCTATCTTTTCTCAAGTGGTGGACTGGGCTCAAAGTGCAACAAAACTTCGGCTATCACTTCAAAATGAAATAGCATCGCAAAGACATAGAAATGTAACCAGCTTGATGCGCGTAAAAGATAAGAAAGCCAGACTCCATCAACTATGCCCCAATTTAGTTATTCCGGATTATGGAGAATCATCATATTGATTATTTGGTTTGAAACCGAACAAATCGTTGCAGCAGACCGCTTGGGGCGGCTTTTGGCCTTGCCCCAGTCCCCTCGGCTACGCTCGGTGGCCCCTGAACTCCAACGTTATGTCCATAAGCTGCTGCGCGAATACGATATGAAGGAGAAAACATGAATCACAAAATTCTCGATAAAAACTGCCAAGAAAAAGTAACCTGTCTTTTTACGTCTGTATTCACAAAAACTGAGGGAGAGAAGGAAGGGAGGCTTATTGGCAATCTTGTCTCAGAATTATCTTCAGGAATCGACAATCAAGAAATATTCTGTTTCGGAACTTATGAGAAAGAATCAATCATTGGATCGATTTTCTTTACACGTCTTCAATTTAATGAGGCCATCCAGGTTTACATGCTTGCTCCCGTTGCCGTTGCCACAGAGCATCAGGGGAAAGGCCACGGACAGTCGCTAATTAATTATGGTCTTAATGAACTAAAAACTCGATCTGTGTCTGTAGCTATTACATATGGTGATCCATCTTTCTACTCCAAGGTGGGATTTCAAACCCTGTCAGAAAATATTATCCAGGCTCCGCTGAAGCTTTCAATGCCAGAAGGTTGGCTGGGCCAGTCCTTAACGGACGAGCCAATTCCGACCATCAATGAACGTCCTACATGCGCTAAGGAATTCAATGATCCGGCCTATTGGTGATTCCTTGGGACATAACAATTAGTGAACTGGACAGCAAGGGGCATAGTTTTTTGAAAAGGGTGAATAAACTTTAAATGAGTATTTTAAATGAAAATAACTGGTATGCGCTTGCTGCCAGTTACCCAAACGATGCATAAAGGATAGATGATGAATAGAAAAGGAACTCTAATTTTTTTCTGCGGAAAAATGGGAGCTGGGAAATCGACTTACTCAAAAAACCTGGCCAATGAATTAAGCGCAGTTTTTTTATCTGAAGATGACTGGCTTTCTGCTATTTATCCAGAAGAAATAAAAAACTTTGACGATTATATAAAATATTCATCACGATTAAAGCCTATGTTAAAGGAGCATGTGCGAAGAATTTTACATTTAGGCGTTTCTGTAGTGATGGATTTCCCCGGGAACACAAAGAAACAGAGAGCATGGTTTAAAGAAATATTTTGTGAGGGCCATACCCCTCACAAATTGATTTATCTTAAAGCAGATGATCAATTGTGCTTAAAGCGGCTTGAACAGCGAAGGAAGAGTTCACCGGAACGCGCTCGATTTGATACGGAAGAGGTCTTTCATCAGGTAACCAGTTATTTTCAAGCCCCTACTGATGATGAGGGGTTTAATATTGAAGTCGTGAATCAATAGAACTTATGACATTTAAAAAAGATATAAGACAAAACAAACATTTTGCAAAAATTCAACTTTTAAGATAAACAAATA
>JBDLIV010000180.1:0-4568 GCA_039714675.1 Thermodesulfobacteriota bacterium | reverse complement strand
GGGCAGTGCAGCAAAGGTTAGTTCAGTTTTCAACAAGTTAAAATCAGAAGGGCTCTCCGAAGAACAACTAAAAAAAGTAGATGCCCCAATTGGATTCCCTATTAAAAGCCATACCCCTGATGAAATAGCAATAAGCATTGCTGCCAGGGTGATTAGTGTTAAGAATAGACAAGAATAATTAATAAATCTTCTCCTTCTCAATGCCGGCAAGGCTTTCATCTCACTAAAATTAATTGATTTTAAAGGTGTTCGATGCCTGCCTGTCGGTGAAAAACTCACCTGAATTTCCATTTAATAAAGAAAAATATAAGGTTAGGCGTTTTAAAAATTCCGCAAACAAGAATTAATTACGAAGAGATAAAAATTTTGGATTATAAATTAAACTCTGACAGGTAGAATTACTTAATTATCTCAAGACTTAAATAATATAAACATATAATAATCACTTCATACTAAGAGTGGTTATTTATCAGCTTACAAACCAATGATTTTTACTCATGTCAATGGACAGGTTCTTGGGGCTTCGGGTCGGAAGTCAGAAACTCATAAACGGGTACGGGAAACAAGTTTGTAATTGCTTACATTAACTTTCCCTTTTATCATTTCCGGGATGTTGTATGATTTCATCAACCGCTTGTAGTAATCCGGGTCTTTTTGAGGTAGTAGAAATGCTTTTCCTGCTTTCCCTGTTTTGTCAAGGTACGCAATGTATGGGCGTGTGTAAAGTCCGTCGATCCTTCGGCTGCTGAAAATAAACCAACGGCTGTTCGACGACCAGGAATGATAACTTTCAACGTCGTTGCTGTTTACCTTATGCATGTCTATATTTTTTCCATTTTCTAAATCTACCAGACACAGGTCTGCTTCTTTATGCCAGATATGAAAATTTCCAAATTCAGAAACTGTATACATTAAGAATTTACCATCAGGCGAAACTCTGGGAAAAGTGGCACTTCCTCCTGAAGTAACAGCATTATAAATCGTATCTGTTTTTTCACCAAAAGTTTTTCTTTCGGGATCGAACGAAACAGAACAAAGGCTATATTTTACGGAATCGAATTTTTCAGGCATGGTGACCGCACGGGCCGAGCAAAAATATAACGTTTTTCCATCAGGAGAGAAAGAGGGGAATGTTTCAAAAGCATCTTTGGATGAAAGGTGGGGAGAGGTGAGTACTTGCTCCTCCTCCAGATCATATACGACAACATCCGATTTCATATCATATACTTCCACCCTGTCCTTGTTATTAGCATAAAAAGCCTGGCGGATCTTATTCACTGAAAAGGCGACATACTTCCCCGAAGGATGCCACGACGGGTAAATAAGGGGTGTGTGAGCCGTGTCGGCTTTTGTATTTAGCATTTCTATTTTTCCTTCCCTGATCAGTGGTGTTCCTGAATTAAGTCCCCCCCGAATATGAAAAAGCATATAATCCGGGTTTTGCATACAAAATGAATGGCAGTTAACACAATTGTAATTGCTCATTTTATTTTCATAAATGGCTGATTCGTGAAACCCTTCTATATTTCGCTGGTAAATTCCCATTTTATGCCAGGCTGCATAACCAGGTTCAATCAGCCGGTAAGCCAGATAAGGGTCAATTGGTTCGGGGGCGATGGTAATCCTGAAGGGCTTATATTTTTCCCAATTTTCCCCCTTTTTTGTAAAAACGGTCATGGTAATTTCCCCTCCCTTGTTTTCTTGCAGAAGTTTCTTCCACTTATGTTTTGGGATTTGGAATTTCCCAGAGGATAAAATCTTTATGGAATCCTGCGCTCCTTTGATAAGTAGCATTGCACGGTCCAGAGAATCCTTGCACTTGAAATTCAAAGGTGCAATGTTAACTGGTATGGTTGTTTGTATGTAGTCAGGGAATATTTCGGGGAAAGTATCTGTATTTTCATAATTCCTGATGATTGGAGTGGAACAGGAAAATAAGAAGACTGAAAAGGCAAATAATATTAACGAACGAAACAGGTTCATGCTATTGCTTTAAAAATTTTATTATCTAAAATGAAGGAAGAACCAATAGGTTGATCCGAAATATTTCTTCATCATTTTTTCCAGATGCGGGTGTTTTTGGTTATTATTCAATGTTATTTTATATTGTTTGAATTGCCGGATATTTATTTCCGAAATTCCTGCTTTAGCCCATTGACCAGGCTGATCTTCATAATAAACCAGAAGTGCCTGTTGATAAGCATCGGGTAATTCAGCAGCCATTTTTCCGATTTTGTATTTCGAAAACATATTTTTAAATCCACGGATATCCTTGGCCAATAGGTATCCTGCAAACATATACTGTTCCGCAGCTTTATTTTGAGGATTTTGACCAAACAAAACACCTGATTCTTCCAGAATATCCTTTATTACGACCTTCCTGCTTTCGGGGGGAAGGAATTTTCTTTTTCCCCGGATTAAATGATCGGCTATACATAGCGAATCATTAAACAGGAAGCGCCGTTGTTGGTTTGCCCATTTCCGGTAAAAAAAGGTATTTTCCAGGTAATGAATGTATTTTTCAGCAACAGGATATTCACCGTAGATCAAGTTGGTTTGAACCAGTCGTTTCATCAACCGCCCGCTGCCCTCATGAGTAAATATATTTCCTTCAAAAGCGTATCGCTGCGATGATGCAATATCGCCTAGAAAAAAGCGGATATCACTCAGAAGAGGGGCTAGTCCTCCAATATCTTTCTGTTCGATCTCTAATCCTTCAACTCCCCGTTGGCTTAAATAAAATAATTTATCAGCAAGCACTCCTTTTTGAGCAAGCGCTAAGTTTTGATAACAAATAACAACAAGATTATCAATCGTTTTCTCTTCACAATAATCAATAATCTCATCCCATTGTTCATTCCTGGCAAAATAATCCAACTTTTTTAACTTATAATGCTGGATGTTTGTAAATTTCCAGGTGCACACGAAAAGCAATCCGGCAATTATTATGGTTTGCAGTAAGGGCATGAAATATTCTTTTTTGCCTAATTTGAATTTCTTTATCGTATTATGATAGGGATAAACAATAATCCAAAACGGTAATATGATCCATGATAAATATACCAGACTAACCGGTTTTACTGATGAGTAGTAGTACATATCGGGAAGAAAGCTTTGCAGGTAGTTTCCTGTCAGGGAATAACGAACCGATAAGTAAGAGATAAGTAAAGCGAGACCAAAAACGGGGAGGCCCAATAGTTTCCTTTTATTTTCTTCACGTAAGCTCATCAGGGCAAAACAAAATGCAAAAAGAATGGAAACCGGTCCGGCAATCCAGTAGATAATAAGTGTTAGTAAAAATGCAAAGAGGAATTTTGCACCAGGTCTTCTGCATAATTCAAGTAATTGCAGGGTGCTTAAACATAGCAGGTATGCCAGTATTCCCTGGAAAAGGAAATAAGCATCGAAACTAAGATAAAGCTGAATTAAAAAGATGGAGACTGGACCGATAAAAATGTTTTTTTTCCTGGTAATCCGGGCAAGCAGCTGGTCAGACAACACGTAACTCAGTGTGAGAAAAAAAGCTGTTATGAAAGCTCCCACAAAGGGAACAATAAAAAACTGAACGAAAAAGTGGGCTACATATTCAATCATACCTCCAGGCTGAGATAAACATTCAATGAGATAGGATGGAGTAGTAAGGAACAATTGAAACTGCTCCACATAAAAAAAATGATACCTGTAGGCAATCTGTAAAAACAGGAAAGTACCTAGAAACAGGATCGAATAAATAGTGATATTCTTCTTATATAGCCTATGGATATTAATTTTCTGATTCAAGTTTCTTCTATATTAAAATACAAATAAAACTAATAATTTTGAACTTCAGTTTGCTTTTTTGTCTCTTTTTTGGGATGTGTTCTTCAACACTTAATACTTTTTTAAACAGAAGAATGAGTAAAAGTTGATAAAATGACAAAAAAGAAGATTTTAGGTTACATCTTTTCTGAAAAACTCGTTTTGGAGAAAGGAAAAGTTGCAACCAACGGTTTCACAAAACCGATACAAGTACTTCTCAATGCTAGCAAGGTTTTCAAAAAAAATGGCATAAAAAAAGAGGTCGAAATGAGCTTGCGAATTCAATCGAATACCTTTAAGGTAAACAATTGAATGAGATTAAAATGACCTCTTGTCCTGTGTGGCTCCCCTGATCCCGAGGACTCGGGGGAAGTTGCAACTTTTTCAATATTATGACTAAGGATACTCCACCAAATCCTTATCATTTTGAAGAATAAAATGCATTTATTCCGGGCCCCGGCAGGTGATGTCAGTTTCCCGGCAAAAGCGTCTCCCAATGCAGTGCCTATTAATCAGTTTTTATCTTCACATCCTTGAACATGAAAGGGTTGTCGCTTATCCTCAAGGCTTTGCCACTTGCGGTAGTCACGTTTTTTAGAATAATTTCCCTGGTTATGACATAGGGAAACTCCTCCACGTAAGAATCGTCGGTCATTTTTGGATTGAAATTTGCAAAAATGGCTGGCCCCTGGTAGTCCTCCGGATGATTGGAGTCGTCGATATGAAGGTTTACGATGGTGATCCGTTCCGGCATATAACAGGTGTAGCCA
>JBDLIV010000179.1:0-4577 GCA_039714675.1 Thermodesulfobacteriota bacterium | reverse complement strand
TATCCCCTGCCCCTCTTATCCGTACCTGAAAAAGATGTTGTCCGCATCCATGCATCATCCGGAACCACAGGAAAAAGAAAGGTTCTTTCCTATACGCAAAACGATCTTGACGTATGGTTTGACATGTTTGCAAGATGCTATGAAATGGCTGGTCTGACAAAGGATGACCGGGTTCAGATTGCAGTCGGATACGGAGTGTGGACAGCAGGCATGGGTTTCCAGCTTGGCTGTGAAAGACTTGGGGCAATGGCAATTCCGGTTGGTCCGGGAAATATTGACATGCAGTGCCAGTTTCTCGAAGATATGCAGTCCACTGTTTTCTGCTGTACTGCTTCCATGGCTCTGCTCATGGCAGAAGAGGTTAACAAGCGCGGCATCAGAGATAAAATAAATCTTAAAAAAATCATACTTGGTTCAGAAAGATGCTCAGCTGCCATGCGGATAAAAATCAAAGAGCTTCTCGGGCTGGAAGACATGTTTGATATTACAGGCATGACTGAACTTTACGGACCTGGCACAGGGCTTGACTGCCACAAGCATGAAGGCATTCATTACTGGGCTGATAAATATATTCTTGAAATTTTAGACCCAGACACCCTTGAGCCTGTTGAAGATGGTGAAATAGGTGAAATGGTGGTCACAACGCTCAGCAAAGAAGCTGCTCCCCTGATACGCTATAGAACAAGAGATCTGACTCGAAAAATCACCAAACAGTGCTCCTGCGGATCCATTCTTCCCATGCATGACAGAATCATGGGGCGTTCAGATGATATGATTATTTTACGTGGAGTTAATATTTATCCCGGCCAGATTGATGAGGTTCTGTCAAATATTGATGAAGTTGGAAGTGAATACCAGCTGCACCTTGAAAGAAAAAATGACGGCAAGGATTATATGACAATTAAATCTGAAATAAAAGATGGCTTTTCTTTAAATAATGCTCAGATTATAATAGATACAATAAAGAGAAATGTAAAAACAAAGATCATGGTAAGCTGTGGTGTTGAAATCTGTGAATATGGTCAGCTGCCAAGAGTTGCAGGTAAATCCCAGCGTATATTTGATAACAGAGATTAAAATAGAAATATTAAAGATAAAAAGGATTAAAAAATGAAGGAATTTAAGTACCTCTCCCCCACAAGTGTTGAAGAGGCTATCTCTTTTTACAACCAGCACAGTGAAACTTCAAAATTTGTTGCCGGGGGAACAGATGTCATTGTCAAGGTTAAGGAAGCCTGGATGGAGCCGGACTTTCTCATTTCCCTTAAAAAAATTAAAGAGATGTGCGAACTCAATAAAAATGAAGCTACCAAAGAGCTCTCCATTGGAGCTCTTGTTACCCATGCTACATTAGAAAAATCTTTAATGATTCAAAATAATTATCCAATTATTTATGATGCTGTTTCCAATATCGGTTCTCTGCAGGTGAGAAATGTTGGTACAATAGGCGGTAACCTTATTAATGCTGTACCGTCTGCCGATGGCGCTGTTCCCATGATTGCCCTGGACGGTGTGGCTCTTTTGCATGGCCCTGATGGAGAGCGCTCTGTTGAGGTCAAGGATCTGTTTATAAAACCCTATGTCACTGTTCTAAAACCAGGTGAAATACTTAAAAAAATCACTATTCCACCCCAGGAGGCAAATACAGGAAGTGCTTATATTAAATTTGGCAGAAGAGCTGCCATGGAACTGCCCCTTATCGGAATTGGAGTTCTTTTAACACTTGATACAGACCAAAAAACATGTACAAAAGCAAGGATTGTCCTTGGAGTTGCAGCTCCCACTCCAATAAGAGCCTTTGAGGCAGAAAAATCTCTTGTGGGACAGAAAATCAATGAAGAGATTCTTATCAAGGCAGGTCAGATTGCTGCTGATGAATCACAGGTGAGAGATTCTGTAAGGGGCAAAGCCTGGCACAGAAAAGAGATGATCAGAGTCCAGGTAAGACGGATGGGTCTTAAATGTCTTGATATTATAAAAAACAATTCTTGAGGAGAAATTAAACCATGACAACAAAAATATCTTTTATATTAAATGGTGATAAAATCTCTTACGAGATTAAAGATCACTGGACTTTGTCACATCTTTTACGTGAAGAGATGGGATTGATTGGAACAAAGGAAGGATGCGGTAATGGCGAGTGTGGTGCCTGCACTGTAATTGTTGATAATCTTGCTGTAAATTCATGTCTCTATCTTGCAATTGAGATAGATGATAAAAATGTTGAAACCATTGAAGGTCTTGCTTCTACAGATGGAACTTTGCACCCGCTCCAGCAGTCTTTTGTGGACAATGGCGGTATCCAGTGCGGATTCTGCTCTCCTGGAATGATAATGTCTTCCAAAGCTTTACTGGATGAAAACCCTGATGCTGACAGAGAAGAGATAAAACATGCCCTTGCCGGCAATATATGCAGATGTACAGGATATATACAGATTTTTGAATCAGTGGAAGCTGCCAAAGAGCTTGCTGCAGAAGATAAGGGAGGAGAAAATGGATAACCTGAAAAGTGAATTAAGTGTGGTTGGAAAACCAATTCCCAAATTGGATGCAGCCCAGAAAGCCATGGGAAGAGCTGAATATATCCAGGATGTCAAACTTCCGGGAATGCTGTACGGGAAAATTTTATACAGCAAATTTGCCAATGCAAATATCATAAAAATTGACACCTCAAAAGCAAAAGCCCTGGCTGGAGTTCATGCAGTTCTCACAGGTGAAGATGTGCCCAAAAAAATGAAAATGGGATTTATCAAGGATAATCCTCCAATAAAAAAAGGGAGAGTCAGCTCATTCCGAGATGAGGTAGCTGCAGTGGCTGCAATAAGCCCTGAAATTGCCAAAAAAGCCCTGGCTCTCATTGAAATTGAATATGAAGAGCTTGAAGGTATTTTTGATCCTGAAAAAGCCATGGAAAAGGATGCCCCCCTGGTTCATGAACACCTTAAATCAAATGTACTTAAAATGCCCTGGAACATTCATTATGGTGATGTGGACAAGGCAGAAAAAGAGTCAGCTTTTGTTGTGGAAGACAGATTCACCACAACATGGGTTACCCACTGCTGCATGGGAACAAGTGGTGCAGTAGCTCTTTTTGATGCATCAGACAATCTGACAATATACAGCAACACTCAGATTCCATCTCTGGCACAGAAGGATTTTCTTGAAGCCTTAAAATCCATGGGACTTGAAAACAAACGTGCCCGGGTCATTAAACCGATTATCGGCGGTGGGTTTGGAAGCAAACTTGATACATATGCCTATGAACATATAGCAATTCTTCTGGCTCACAAATGCAAGAAACCTGTAAAAATTATGTTTGACCGTGTGGAAGAGTTCAATGCAACTTCCACAAGACAACCCACCGTCATCTATATAAAACAGGGATGTGACAAAAATGGAAAACTCACATTCAGGGACATGAGAATGGTGCTTGATAACGGTGCTCATACTTCATGGGGAGCTACTACTCCTTCTGTCATGTTGATGCCCATAAGCTCTCTTTATAAAGTTGAAAATGTAAAGTATAATGCTAAATGTGTATATACAAACAACACCTACTCCCAGGCCATGAGAGGCTATGGAAATCCCCAGGCCACATTTGCCATAGAAAGCAGCATGGACATGCTGGCAGAAAAATGCGGTATGGACCGTGTTGAATTCAGAAAAATCAACAAGAACCAGTCTGGTGATGAAACACCCCAGGGTTTGAAAATAACATCTTGCGGTCTTGAAGAGTGTATTGATGCAGTAAAGGAAGAACTCAAATTTGACAATAACAATGAAAAAGGTGTCGGTACTGGCATTGCTTCTCTGATTCATGTGGGCGGCGGCGCAAGGATCTACGGTTCTGACGGATGCGGCGCAATTTTAAAAATGGATGACTACGGCAAGGTGGATATCTTTACCGGCGGTTCAGACATGGGACAGGGACTTGACAATATTACCGCCCAGATCGTTGCAGAAGAGTTAGGACTTTTTGCTGAAGATATCAATGTAGTGCATTCAGATACTGATGTCTGCCCCTGGGATGTTGGTGCCCATGCAAGCCGGAGTACCTTTGTTGCAGGTAATGCAGCCCTTGGTGCTGCTAAAAAAGTTAAGAAAAAAATACAGGAATTTGCTTCTAAAATTCTGGATGCCCCTGCAGAGGCGCTTGAATTCAAGGATAGGAATGTCTTTTTCCCTGGAGATCCGGAAAAAACTATGCCCATTGGAAAGCTTCTAAGAAAAGCCCATTTTTCACCAAACGGCACCATGCTCATGGCAGAAAATTTTTATGACCCTGACAATCAAAACATGGGCAAGGAACTAAAAGGCAATATGTCAATGACATACTCTTTTGGTGCACACGGAGTAAAAGTAAAAGTTGATGAAGAGACAGGCAAGGTGGAAGTGCTTGAATATGTTGCAGCCCATGATGTTGGGCGTGCCATAAATCCTCTGCTTCTTGAAGGGCAGGTATATGGCGGTGTTGTCATGGGTCTTGGTTATGCTCTTACTGAAGAGGTTGTAAATCAAAACGGAAAAAACATGAATGCCAATTTCCGGGATTATAAACTGTTTACTGCCAAAGATGC
>JBDLIV010000178.1:0-4579 GCA_039714675.1 Thermodesulfobacteriota bacterium | reverse complement strand
TTTTCCAGCTTGCAGTTTTCAAGCAATTTAAGAGAGTCAGGATTTAAATTTTCAATAAAATCCTGTTTATCTTTTTCAGGATCCTCATCTTTAAAAAGCCTGTCATAGAGCATCACTTCTGCATCAATGCACTCTTTTGCATTAACCCAGTGGATAGTGCCTTTAACCTTTCTGCCGTCAGGGGCATTGCCTCCTCTTGTTTCTGGATCATAGGTGCAGATCAATTGAGTTACATTGCCGTTTTCATCTTTGATAATATCCTTGCATGTAACAAGATAGGCATATCTTAATCTGACTTCCCTTCCAGGTCCGAGACGGAAGAATTTTTTTGGAGGATCTTCCATGAAGTCATCCTGCTCCACATAGATTTCCCTGGAAAAAGTAATTGTTCTTGTTCCCATCTCCTCTTTTTGGGGATGGTTTTTGGCAATAAGTTCTTCTGTTTTATCTTCAGGATAATTTTCAATAATAATTTTTAAAGGCTTTAAAACTCCCATGACTCTGGGAGCTTTTTCATTTAAGTCATCCCTAAGACAGGATTCGAGAAGACCCATATCAATGCGGCTCTCTTTTTTGGAAACTCCAATGGCATCACAAAAGTTTCTAATGGATTCAGGGGTATATCCTCTTCTTTTTATGCCTTCAAGTGTTGGAAGCCTTGGATCATCCCAGCCCTGCACATGATTATCATCCACAAGCCTTTGAAGCTTTCTTTTGCTCAATACAGTATAGTTTATATTCATTCTGGCAAATTCAATTTGCTGTGGGTGGCATGGAGTTTCAAGTTCATCAAGTGTCCAGTCATACAAAGGTCTGTGATCCTCAAATTCAAGGGAGCAAAGAGAGTGGGTAATGCCTTCAATGGAATCAGAAAGGCAGTGGGTAAAGTCATACATGGGGTATATACACCATTTATTTCCGGTTCTTGGGTGGGCCGCTTTTTTAACTCTGTAAATTATGGGATCACGAAGGTTGATATTTGGTGATTTCATATCAATTTTTGCTCTTAAAGTGTGTTCACCTTCATCAAACTCACCATTTTTCATTCTGGCAAACAGATCTAAGTTTTCCTCAACTGACCTCTCCCTGAATGGGCTGTTTTCCCCCGGTTCAGTCAGGGTTCCTCTATATTCCCTGATCTCATCGCCTTTAAGACTGCACACATAGGCCTTGTTTTTTTTAATGAGTTCAACTGCAAAATTATATAGATCATCAAAATAATCAGATGCAAACAGAGCATTTTCAAATTCAAAGCCAAGCCATTTAATGCTTGCTTCAATAGAATCAATATAGATTTGTTTCTCTTTTGCAGGATTTGAATCGTCAAATCTTAAATTGCATTTACCGTTAAATTTCCCGGCCATATTAAAATTAAGGCAGATGGATTTTGCATGCCCGATATGGAGATATCCATTTGGCTCCGGCGGAAAACGGGTATTGACCCTGCCATCATTTTTATTGTTTTTTATATCTTCTCTGATAATTGATTCTATAAAATGTCCTTTTGTATTTTCACTCTCCATAAAATTTTTTATCCTTGGTGTTATTTAAAAGTCATTGTAATTAACTGCCATGTATACATCAGTGCAGAAGCCGGCAATTATATCTTTGTTAATAAAAAATGAGGGATAAATCGCGGGTCAATATTTTCAGGATCCACTGCGGCGTATTCCTGATCAAGTTCATTTATCAGATCTGTTAAAATTTCAAGAGACTCTTTTGTTAGATCTCCCTGCTGCATGTCTGTTGTTTCTGAAACCCAGAAAATAAGGTCATTCAATTGGATTTGATCATCTGTTTCAGATTCTGTTTTCTGGAATAAAGCTTTGAAAAAATCTTTAAAGATTGTTGTATCAATGGGTTCAAGATTGAGTGGCAGTTTGAGCCTCTCCTTTGCCCACAAAGTTAAAATCAGTGTTTTATAGGTTAAAATGCCGAGTTTAAAAGATTTAATATCAATATTGAGTTTTCCTATGATTGTATCTGCAGCAATGATCTTTTTTAATAGGTGATTTGTCTGGTGAATATCTGCAAGGGATTTAAAGTTCCTGTATAGTTCTCCTGATACATAATTGTCAAAATATAACGGCCGGTCAAGAAACAGGCCGCCAATAACACCCAGAAAATTTTCTCCAAGAAAACTTAAGGGAAGATTGTTTTTGTTTGTAAAGCTATGTTTAAACCAGTTAACAGCTTTTGTTTTCAGTTTGATGCCGGCTCTTGAGCCGGTTCTGAAAATATCTTCCAGGAAATATTTTAAGATCACGTCCCTTGCATGTTCAGGTTTCAGTTTCCCTTTTAATATGATTTCAAGACCAAGATTCAGATAATCACAAGTTTTTATAATAGCTTTTTCAAGATCTTCTTTTGCCTTGAGTTTGATCTTGTCTGCCGAGATGACTTTATTGATTAATGCAGCAAGCTCTGATTCAATGGGAAGAATCAGTTTGGGATCAAACAATTTTAGAGATTTGACAAATAGATTATCCCCCTGGAGAAATTGTGAGAAAAACTGTGGGGGAAGCGGCATGTCAGTGTCATACTCTTTTGGCTTAAGAGATGAATTCGCAGGACGTTTTCGCAGGGAATCAATCTTTGTGGGCTGATAAATTCCTATGGCTTCATGAAATGGTAAAAAACCTTTTTCAGCAAGCCGCAGGTTTTTAAGACGGAATTCCTCCTCCTCAATTTCAGAGGGCAGTACAGATTCAGTTTCAAGCAAAATTCCGTGGAATACAGACAGGTCCATCTGGGCTACAGCTTTTAGCATTTTCTCTATTAATTCCCAGGCTTCATGACTGTTTTTAGGTTTTGAAGGTTTATCATCCCTGTTTTTTTGTTTTTCAGGAAATCTAAAATAGAATTTATCATCTATGGTGATATAGTCATTGAAATCTTCTGGAGGTGGTTCATCATGTTCCCTTACTTTAACCACCATGTTTTTGAACAGGTAGAATTCAAAAAATGCTGGCTTTTCCTTTACAGCCCACCGCAAAAGTCTATGGGGATCTGCCTTGTATAAAACATCAAATATTTTTGTCATATATTCAACATCAAGGCGGTCATTGTCCCACGCTTCCACATCGAGAATATATTCCCACTGCTCTGAAGTTGCCATGGAGAGGACAGGAATAAAATCATAGGGTCCGATTTTATGCATTAAATAGTACAAGTCCTGGTCAGGAAAAGATTGTATCAAAGTGGCAGGAGCAGGTGCATCAAGTATCATGTCCAGAGCTTTTTCAGAATCACTTACAATTATTTCATGGCGCTGCTGCCGCAGTTTTATCTCTTTTTTTTGGAGATTTGCAACTCTGTAATCCCGGTTTGTATAGTCTGGGTTTCTATGGTCTTGTTTTTTATTCATTGTTTTAATTCTTAGATTTTACCAGTTTCCCACTATAAGCTCTTCCACTCTTCTTTTAGGAACATGGTGGACCTGGTTTTCATCTCTCCAGTATTTTATATCTCCATCTTCACCAATATCATCAATCTGTATCTCTTCCACTGGTTTGCCAAGGGCCAGCACAAGTTTGGGTTCCAGATGCTCGGCAATATTCAGGGATTTTTTAAGCTTTTTAATATTAATGGCTGCAAACATGCAGCCGCCAAGCCCCATGAATCTTGCCCCAAGAAGCATGGTCTGTGCTGTTATGCCATGATCACACCAGAATCTGTCAGATACATTGTGATCTCCTAAAATAATAATATAAGCACCGGGCCTCTCCTCTTTTACAGGCCCTTTCCACTCTCTAAGATAAGCTGCCCAGCCAAGGCAGGAAAAGATTTCTGAGTTTTTATTTTCATCACAGCATATAACATATTTCAGAGGTTGCATATTGGCGGCTGATGCACAGTTCCGGGCAAGGCCAACGAGCTTCCTTAAAGTTTTTTCATCAATTTTATGGGAGTTGTCAAACCTTCTACAGGATCTGTTTTTCTTTACAATACCCTGAAAATCCGTAAATAAGTTTTGTTTTGATAAAATCATGATTTATCCCCCTTTACACTCCACCTGCTCAAATTTAGGCATATTGATATCAATCCACTCAATAATTTTATCCATCTCATCTGCAATCTCTTTTAAAGCCTTCCCTCTGTGGCTGACACTTCCTTTTTTCTGAATACTCAACTGTGCAAATGTTTTATTAAATTCAGGATAGAAAAATAGAGGGTCATAGCCAAAACCATTTTCACCAGCTGGTTCCTGGGTGATAACACCTTGGCATTCCCCCTCATAGGTCAAGGCAGCTCCGGTGGGCACAGCAATGGAAATTACACATTTAAAGGATGCACTCCGGTTCTCTTTATCCTTTAAATCATCCAGCATTTTATTAACATTATCAGCATCTGTGGCATTTTCGCCTGCATATCTTGCAGAGTAAACTCCCGGTGCACCATCAAGGGCTTCAACGCAAAGCCCTGAATCATCTGCCATGGCAGGATACCCTAAAACCCGTGCAGTAAAGGAAGCTTTCTTATAGGCATTGTCATCAAAGGTTTTGCCATCTTCAATAACTTCAGGTATTGGACCAAAATCATTAAGGTTTTTTATCTCAATGGGAAAGCCTTTTAAAAG
>JBDLIV010000177.1:0-4587 GCA_039714675.1 Thermodesulfobacteriota bacterium | reverse complement strand
TATTGTCAGCCAGAAATATTCCGGCTGGATTGAAAAACTTTATGCAGATTATACAGGATTTTTTGTAACAAAGGGGCAGCCCCTTTATGAAGTATACTCCCCATCTCTTCTGGCATCCCAGGAAGAGTATCTCTCTGCTTTTAAAAATTACAGGAGAAACAAAAGCTCTTTGAACAAGGAACTCCTCATCTCTGCCAGAGAAAGGCTGGTCTTTTTTGATATTGCAGATATTGAAATCGCTTCCATTGAAAAAAATGGGAAAGTTCAAAGATCACTTATAGTCCGATCTCCTTTCACAGGTGTAATCACCCATAAAAATATCATTGAGGGAGCATTTGTCAAATCAGGCGCAAGCCTTTACACTATTTCAGATCTCTCCCATGTCTGGGTGGAAGCCCATATCTTTGAATATGAGCAAAACCTTGTATTTGAAGGCCAGGAGGTTGAGATGACCCTCTCCTATAATCCGGAAAAAATATACAGAGGAAAAATTGCTTATATATTTCCATACCTCCAGACTAAAACCCGGGATGTGATTATCAGAATAGATTTTGAAAATAACAACAGTGAGCTCAAGCCTGATATGTTTGCAAGGATCAGCATAAAAACAGAATCAGATAGAGAGGCAATTTCCATACCTTCTGAAGCAGTGGTCCATTCAGGTCATAAAAAAATTGTTTTTATTGCAAAGGGCAAGGGGAAATATACGCCAAGAGAAATTACAACAGGCATCTATCTTGATAACGGAAGAGTGGAGATATTAAGCGGACTTATTAAGGGTGACATCGTTGTGATATCGGGTCAGTTTCTGCTTGATTCCGAGTCCAAGCTCAAAGAAGCCATTCAGAAAATGATTGAGTCAAAATCAGCATCGCCAAAAACAGACAAAGGGAAAGATGATGATTTCTTTGATGACATGAAATCTAAGGATGATTTTTTTAAAGATATGGAGTAGCCAAGTTTTAATGCTGCTAACCGACATGTGGCGGATCTGATTATCCGTCACACAACAAAGCATGAAAGTCACTGATAAATTTTTTGAAGACTTTCATATAAAAACCAGACAGGTGATTTGCCATGATAAAAAAAATAATTGAGTGGTCTGTTAACAACAGGTTTATGGTCATACTTGCTACGCTGTTTGTCATTGCTGCAGGAATTCTGGCTATGATAAACACCCCTCTTGATGCAATTCCTGATCTCTCTGATGTTCAGGTTATTGTGTATACTGAATATCCAGGCCAGGCACCTGAGGTTGTTGAGGATCAGGTAACCTATCCGCTGACAACAGCCATGCTCAGTGTTCCCTTTGCAAAAGTCGTCCGGGGATACTCTTTTTTCGGATACTCTTTTGTATATCTTATTTTTGAAGATGGTACAGATCTTTACTGGGCAAGATCCAGGGTAATGGAATATCTCAATTTTGTTGCAGGAAGACTGCCCGATGGTGTTACTCCGAGTCTGGGCCCCGATGCCACAGGGGTCGGCTGGGCATATGAATATGTCTTAAAAGACACAAAAGGCTTAACTGATCTCCAGGAGCTGCGTTCCATCCAGGACTGGTTTTTAAGATATGAATTAACGGCTGTTTCAGGGGTATCTGAAGTGGCCAGTATTGGCGGGTTTGTAAAACAATACCAGGTTGAAGTTGATCCCAACAAACTGCTTTCATACAATATCCCCATTCAAAAAATTAAAAAAGCCATAAAGCGGTCCAACATGGATGTGGGGGGTAAGCTAATCGAAATGGCTGAAACTGAATTCATGGTAAGAGGCCTGGGGTATATTAAATCAGTTGAAGATATTGAGAATATTGCCATTACTTTTGATAAAAAAGGCACCCCGGTTTTATTAAAGGATATAGCCAATGTACATATCGGCCCTGAACTGCGGCGCGGCATCCTTGATTGGAATGGTGAAGGTGAAACTGCCGGTGGTGTTGTGATTATCCGCTATGGGGAAAATGCTCTTGAAGTCATTAAAAGAGTAAAAGAAAAATTAAATGAGCTGGCAAAGGGTCTTCCCGATGGTGTTGAAATTCTCACCGGATATGATAGATCAGATTTAATCAAAAGAGCTGTTGATACTCTTAAAACAAAGCTTACTGAAGAGATGATTGTGGTTGCCATTATCTGCATTTTATTCCTTCTCCATTTCAGATCTGCTTTTGTGGCAATATTCACACTGCCTGTGGGTATTTTGATGTCATTTTTAATCATGTTTCCTCTGGGAGTTAATGCCAACATAATGAGCCTTGGGGGGATTGCCATTGCCATCGGGGTTATGGTGGATGCCTCTATTGTTCTTGTTGAAAATGCCCACAAGCACCTTAAACGAGATAAGGGTAAAAAGCCCCATACTCAGATTATTATTGATGCTTCAAAAGAAGTGGGGCCCGCACTTTTTTTCAGTCTTTTGATCATTACCATCTCATTTCTGCCGGTGTTCAGCCTTGGTGAACAATCAGGCCGGATGTTCAGACCTCTTGCCTATACCAAAACTACTGCCATGGCAGCGTCCTCTCTTCTTGCCATTACTATTATCCCTGTGCTGATGACCTTTTTTGTCCGGGAAAATCCAATTGATCCTTCCTTGTCTAAAAAGAAAAAACTCAAACTATGGACTGCGGCCATTGCAGGTCCTCCCTTTGCAGTTATATTTGCAGGTCTTGCAGGATTTGATCTTCCTGATTTAAGTCTTGTTTTTGCCATTGGGATATCGATTTTTCTATATTTCTGCCTCTGTTCTCAAAAAATAATTTCAGAAGAGCGAAACCCGGTTGCCAGATTTTTAATAAAACTTTATCGTCCATTAATAAAAATTGTCTTAAAATGGAAAAAACTGACTTTGCTTATGGCTCTTATTGCCATTTGCATAACCTGGTATCCCATTACCCATGTCGGCAGTGAGTTTATGCCTCCTTTAAATGAAGGTGATCTTCTTTACATGCCCACAACTCTGCCCGGTATTTCAATTACCAAGGCAAAGGAGCTTTTGCAGCAGACAGATAAAATCATAAAACGATTTCCTGAAGTCAAAACTGTTCTGGGTAAAATCGGAAGAGCTGAGACTTCAACAGATCCAGCTCCTTTATCCATGATTGAAACAGTGATCACTCTCAGACCCCCGGTTGAATATAAAATGCTTGAAAAACAGAGGATTTTTTCCAACTGGCCGGAATGGCTTAAAAAACCACTCACCTGGATCTGGCCGGAGCAGATAGAGGGAGAGATTGTCCATGAATGGAGAAAGAAAAAGATTGATCGATTCTTTTCCAACTGGCCTGATATGCTGAAAATACCATTTACATGGCTACTGCCGGAAGAGAGATACCTTACCATTACAGAGCTTGTCAATGATCTTGATAAGGCAGTCAAATTTCCAGGACTGACCAATGCCTGGACAATGCCCATTAAAACCCGTATCGACATGCTTTCCACCGGAATCAAAACTCCTGTGGGTATAAAAATCATGGGGCCTGACCTTGCCATACTTGCAGACATAGGAGAAAAGCTTGAAGCCAACTTAAAAAACCTCACCGGTACTCTTTCTGTTTTTGCAGAGCGTGTAACCGGAGGCAATTATCTTGATTTTACCATTAACCGGGAAAATATCGCCCGATACGGGCTCCTGGTCCAGGATGTTCAGGATATTATTAAAACTGCCATCGGCGGAATGAATGTCACCTATACAGTGGAAGGCCTTGAGAGATATCCTGTTAATTTAAGGTATAACCGTGAGCTGAGGGATAATATTGATATGATAAAACGGGTCATGGTCCCTACGCCATCCGGTGCCCAGGTTCCTTTGACCCATCTTGCTGAAATATCAATCCATAAAGGGCCTGCAGGTATTAAGAGTGAAAATTCAAAAAGAACCGCCTGGGTTTATATAGATATTAAAGATGTTGATGTGGGCACCTATGTTAAAAATGCAAAAAAACTTGTGGATGAAAAAGTAAAAATTCCAGCAGGATATTCCATTATGTGGTCGGGGCAGTATGAGTATATGGAAAAGGCAAGAAAAACTTTAAATATCATCATTCCTGTGACCCTGATGGTTATTTTTATTCTTCTCTATATCCATTTTGGCAATATCATAGAGGTCATCATTGTCATGGCAAGCCTTCCCTTTGCCCTGCTGGGCGGGATATGGCTGATATATCTTCTTGATTATAACATGTCAGTTGCTGTTGGTGTCGGTTTTATTGCCCTTGCCGGACTTGCCACAGAGACAGGAATTGTCATGCTGGTTTACCTTGATGAAGTTTTTATAAGAAAGAAAAAATTAAACAAGATGAATTCCTCAATAGATCTTCATGATTCAATAATTGAAGGTGCTGTTGAAAGGGTTCGTCCCTTAATAATGACAGTTGCCACAACTTTAATTGGTCTTTTACCGGTAATGTACGGCACCGGTGCAGGATCACAGATAATGAAGCGTATTGCAGCACCAATGGTGGGGGGACTTATCTCTTCAACCGTTATGACACTTATCATTATTCCGGTAATTTATAACTTCTGGAAAATGTGGGAAATTAAATCAAAACAGATAAAATAAAAGGAGTTAACAATGGAAAAATTAATG